>JBFOLS010000439.1:0-7462 GCA_040830225.1 Leisingera sp. | reverse complement strand
CCTCTGGACCTTGGCCGCGCGCTTGGCTAGGAACGGGGCGTGGCCCAAGTGGCGGAATGGTAGACGCAGGGGATTCAAAATCCCCCGATGGCAACATCGTGAGAGTTCGAGTCTCTCCTTGGGCACCACCGCATTCCGGAAGTTTATCAACATCATAGCGGCTGAAACTGAATGGAGTTCAATCCTTCAGTTCAGGGTTTTCTCCAGCACTCGAAGCCAGTTGCCATGGCATAGTTTGGCTATCAGGTCATCGTTGTAGCCACGTGCTTTCATCGCGTCGAGAAGCACAGGTAGTCCAGAGATGTCCTTGATCGCAGCGGGCACCGTTGCGCCGTCAAAATCGGAGCCAAGCCCGACACGGTCCTCGCCCAGAATTCCGATCAAGTAGTCCAGATGCTCAACCATGCGCGAGACGGGTGTATCTGCCTCCATCCGGCCGTCGGCGCGCAGGAAGGCAACTGCAAAGTTCAGCCCGACCATGCCGTCACTGTCACGGATGGCGTGGAGTTGGCTGTCGGTCAGGTTGCGGCTGTGAGGGCATAGGGCATGGGCGTTTGAGTGGGTGGCGACAAGCGGTTTGCAGCTATGACGGGCGACATCCCAGAACCCGGCCTCGTTCAGATGAGACAGATCAATCATCACCCCAAGATCATTGCATTTTTTGACCAGCCGGACGCCATCTTCAGTGAGCCCGGGGCCGATATCCGGGCTGCCGGGAAACCGGAAGGGAACGCCATGGCCATATATCGTGGGCCCACTCCAGACCGGCCCCAGCGACCGCAACCCGGCAGCATAGAGCACGTCCAGCGTGTTGAATTCCGGGTCGATGGCCTCGGCGCCTTCCATATGCATCACAGCCGCCATGACACCGTCTTGCATGGAAGTACGGGCGTCAGCTGCAGACTTGCAGATCCGAACGGCTCCCCGCGCCTCAAGCCGGGTCAGGATGGCGGCCTGGGCCAAGGCTATGCTGGCGGCGCGGGGCCAATCAACTGAGGTCGGCAGCGGCAGGTCATAACTCTCAGCCATCATTTCTTCCATGAAGGAAGCGTCGCTTTCGTCCGGAACAAAGATGGCAAAGAAACCACCGCCAAAACCACCTGTTTTGGCCTTCGCCAGATCGATGTGATGGCCGCCGCTGCCCAGAAACCCGGTGGTGCCGGTGGCAACATTTCCCGACTGAATTTGAAGCAACAGGTCGTTGTGACCGTCAAATATCAGCGGGTGTTTCATCATACCTCCAACGTGGAACTTGCTAGACTCAGCGGCTGTCCTTCAGTCCATAGTCGGCAAAAGCAGTGATAACCTCGGCCATTTCTTCCACGGTCAGGATATGCGGCTGTCCGAGCGTGAGGCTGGTCGCGTAACCCTTTGCGAGTGTTTCCAGTTCTTCCATCCGCCACATTGCGCGCGGCAGGCTTTCACCTGTGCTGACAGCACCATGATTGGCCATCAGGCAAGCGCTGCGTTCCTCCAGGGCGAGGACAATGTTGTCCGACAACTGCTGGCTGCCGAACAGAGCATAATCCGCTACCGGAACGTCATTTCCGCCAAACGCTGCCACCATGTAGTGGCAGGCAGGAATTTCTTGCCGGTTCATCGCCAGGGCGCTGCAATAGACGGGATGAGCGTGGACCACGGCGTTGACCGAAGGCTTTGCCTGAAGGATCGCCAGGTGAAACGGCCATTCGGTTGAGGGTTTCAGTTGGCCCTCCAGCGCAGCGCTTCCATCCAGCGGCATCTGAACCAGCATGTCAGGCGATAATTGTTTGTATGGAACCCCGGAAGGAGTGATCAGCATCTGATCTCCTGCGCGGACAGAGATATTGCCGGAGGTACCCTGATTGATGCCGGAGGCATTCATCTCGAGGCAGGCGTCAATGACCGCCTGCCGCAGCTCAGTGCAGTCCTGATAAGGAGGTTTCACTTGCGGCTCCGAAATCAGGCGGACTTGACTGCGGCCATTTCCGGAAACAAGCCTGCAAGCCCGTCCTCCGAAGCGTCGCAGATGCCGCGTTCGGTAATCAAACCGGTGACCAGCCTGTTCGGTGTCACGTCAAAGGCCGGGTTGCCACCGGGTGTGCCGTCCGGCGTAACCTGAACCACACCGATCCCGCCATCTTCGGTTTTGCCCTGCACATGGGTGATCTCCCGCTCGCTGCGCTCTTCGATCGGAATTTCCGCCACGCCATCAGTGACCGTCCAGTCGATGGTCGGCGAGGGCAGGGCGACATAGAAGGGCACGCCGTTATCTTTGGCTGCCAAGGCTTTGAGATATGTGCCGATCTTGTTGCAAACATCACCGCGGCGGGTGGTGCGGTCGGTGCCGGTGATCACCAGGTCGACCTGCCCATGCTGCATCAGGTGGCCGCCGGCATTGTCAGTGACATAGCTGTGGCTGATCCCGTGGCTGCCCAGCTCCCAGGACGTCAGCGCGCCCTGATTGCGGGGGCGGGTTTCATCGACCCACACATGGATTGGAATTCCTGCATCATGGGCCTGGTACATCGGGCTGGTGGCAGTGCCCCAGTCCACAGTTGCGATCCAGCCGGCGTTGCAATGGGTCAGCAGCCGCACCGGCTGGCCCGCGGGTTTCTTTGCGGCGATCTCTTTGATCAGTCCCAGGCCATGAGCGCCGATGCTGCGGTTGATCTCCACATCCTCATCAGCAATTTCATGTGCCAGAGCCAGGGCAGCCGCAGCGCGTTCACCCTCAGCCAGCGGGCGCAAGTGGGTGCGGCAACGGTCCAGCGCCCAGCGCAGGTTGATGGCTGTTGGCCGGGTGGCATTCAGGAAACTCCAGGCTTGGTCCATCGCGGCATCCGACGGATCCAGCTTCATTGCCAGCGCCATGCCATAGGCGGCGGTGGCGCCGATCAGCGGCGCGCCGCGCACACGCATCTCGACGATAGCGTCGGCAAAGTCCTGAAGCGTGTTCACTTGCTGAACACGGAAATCATGCGGCAGCCAGCGCTGGTCGATAATCTCCAGCACGTCTTTTTCGTGTTTCCACCAAAGAGAGCGGTAATGCGTGCCATTCACTTTCATCGGAGGTTCCCCTTCCCAAATCAATTCCGCCCCGAAGCGCCCGGCACAGGACTTTGGTACCGGTTTCCCTGAATTGGCTGCTGCGTGCAAGGTTTCGATGAAACCCCGGCAAAAAAGTATGATTTCCGCGGCGGAAAGCCTCTCTTTAGACGTGTGCAACTTGCAGAAGAGGCCAGCACGTTATTCAATGCGATTAACAGTTTGGACACAAAGCGGCGGCCAGCAACGAGGGGCGCCCGGATTTTTCTGGCAGATTGAAAGGCTCAGCAATGAAGCGTTTTTGGAACAGGGGCCTGCCCGGTGCAACCGGGCTCGCGGTAATCGCAGCAGTTGGATTGGCGGCACCCGGCGCATCGGCGCAGCAAGGAGCGGCGCCCAAGGTTTCCGTGGCACAGGCCCTGATCAAGCCGATCAAAGACACATCCACTTTCATCGGCCGCGGCGAGGCGATCGACAAGGCTGACATCATGGCCCGGGTAAGCGGCTACCTGGAGGAAGTTCTGGTCAAGGATGGCGCTGAAGTAGAGCAGGGAGACGTGCTGTTCCGGATCGAGCGCAGCGCTTATGAGGCTGTGCTGGAAAGCCGGAGGGCGGAACTGGCACAGGCGGAGGCCAACTTGGAACTTGCCTCTCTGGACCTGGCCCGAAAGCAGGAATTGTTCGAACGCGGTTCGGTGCCGGAAGCGGACCGCGACACCTCCCGCGCAAATGAACTGGTGGCCGAGGCACAGGTGCGTGCTGCAAAAGCCGCGATCCAGCAGGCGGAACTCGATCTGAGCTACACCGAAATCCACGCGCCGTTCTCAGGCCGCGTTGGACGCGTTGAGGTCAGTATTGGCGACGTTGTGAGCCCAAGTGGCTCAGCTCTTGTAAATATAGTGCGCGAGGCACCAGTGTATGTGTCATTCTCGGTGAACGAGAAACAGTTCGTTGAGATCCTTCAACAGCTTGAGGCGGAGGGCATTGACCGCTCCAATACGGAAACAGCGCCTGAGGTATTTGTGGTTCTGCCGAATGGTGCCGAGTTGGAGGAGAAAGGCCGCATTGCCTTTGCCGGCAACCGGGTGGACCCGACAACCGGCGCTGTGACCATACGTGCGGAGTTTGTCAATGACCACCGGCTGATCCTGGACGGCGCCTTTCTGACCGTTGGCCTTCAGTCGCAGGAGGCGGTGGACCGGATCATCATCAGCCAGGCTGCGATCCAGCGCGATCAGCAGGGGCCGTTTGTGCTGGTGGTCGATGAGCAGAACCAGGTACAGCAGCGCTATATCGTCACTGGTGAAGTGCAGGGAACCGGCATCATCGTGCTGGATGGCTTGACCAAGGGCGAAACAGTTGTGATCGAAGGCTTGCAGAAGATCCGCCCGGGTGTGGAAGTGGATCCGGTGCTGGCCGGGCAGGCTGGAGAATAAGCGATGTTTTCCTCCATCTTTATCTCGCGGCCCAAGTTCGCGATTGTCATCTCCCTGGTGCTGACGGTCATGGGGGTGATCGGCTACTTCGCTCTGCCGGTTGCGCAATTCCCCGAAATCACACCGCCGGTGGTGAATGTCACCGCCAGCTATCCCGGCGCCAATGCTGAAACTGTGGAAAAGAGTGTTGCCGCGCCGATTGAAGCGCAGGTCAACGGTGTGGACGGAATGCTCTATATGTCCTCCACTTCGGCGGACAACGGCAGCTATTCGCTTTCGGTGACCTTTGAAGTCGGAACCGACCCGGACATCGCTTCGGTTAACGTGCAGAACCGGGTGGCGCAGGCGGTTGCCGCGCTGCCGGCCGAAGTCACTGCCAATGGCGTCGTGACCCAGAAAAGCTCGTCGAACATGCTGCTGGTGACGGCACTGACCTCGCCCAATGGCTCTTATGACAGCGTTTTTCTGTCGAACTATGCAGCCATCAATCTAAAGGACGCGCTGGCGCGTGTTCAGGGCGTTGGCAAGGCAGACATCCTGACTAACTTTGAATACGCCATGCGTGTCTGGCTGGACCCGAACAAGATGGCCGGCTTGGGCATTTCGCCGGGTGACGTGATCAACGCAGTGCGCGAACAGAACATCGAAGTGTCAGCAGGGCAGGTGGGGGCACCGCCCGTTCCTGGCGATCAGGTGTTCCAATACACGATCAAGTCCAAAGGCCGCCTGACTGAGGTCAGCGAGTTTGAGGACATCGTGATCCGCACCGGCGATGGCGGAAGCACCGTCCGGCTAAGCGACATTGCGCGCGTCGAACTTGGCGCCTCCAACTACAGCTCTTCCGGCTACTACGACGGCGTGCCTGCAACCATTCTGGCGGTCTATCAGGCGCCCGGCGCCAACGCGCTGGCTGTGTCTGAGGCAGTGCTGGCGGAAATGGACCGGCTTTCAGCGGACTTCCCGGACGATGTCTCTTACGCGGTGCCCTTCAACACTACCGATTTTGTTGAGCAATCGCTGAACGATGTGATCTCCACCCTTATGATGACCTTTGTTCTGGTGATCTCAGTGGTGTTCATCTTCCTGGGCAGCTTCCGGGCGACGATTATCCCCGCGGTTGCCATCCCCGTATCGCTGATCGGCACCTTCGCTTTCCTGCTGGTGCTTGGGATGTCGCTGAACACCATCTCGCTGTTTGCGCTGGTGCTGGCAATCGGCATCGTGGTGGACGACGCTATTGTGGTTGTGGAGAACGTGGAACGCATTATTGCCGAGGAGGGCCTGCCGCCTGCCGAGGCAACCCGGAAGGCAATGGGCCAGATTACCGGGCCGGTCGTCGCCACGACACTGGTGCTCTTGGCGGTGTTTGTGCCGGTCACCTTCATGCCGGGGATCACCGGGCGGCTTTATTCGCAATTCGCGGTGACCATTTCGGTTGCGGTGGTAATCTCCTCGATCAACGCGCTGACGCTGTCGCCTGCGCTGTGCGGTATTGTGCTCAAGGCGCGTTCCGGCCCGCCCAAGGGGCTGCTGGCACTGTTTGAGAGCATGATCGGCGGTGTGCGCAGCGGGTATCTGAGCATCGTGACGCGCCTTTTGCGCCTGCCGGTGATCGGTCTAGCCATCATCGTGGCGGTCGCCTTTGGCACTGGTGGCATCTTCAGCTCCACATCCAAAGGTTTTCTGCCTGCCGAAGACAATGGCTATCTCTTTGTCGATATCCAGCTGCCTGATGCAGCTGCGCTTGGACGGACCGAGACGGTGACCAGCCGTATTGATGAGCAGATCCGGAAGATCCCAGGCGTCCAGGGCACTGTTCTGGTGAACGGCTTCAGCCTTCTTAACGGCGCCGGGGCCAACGGTGCGATGATCATTGCTAACCTTGCACCCTGGGATGAGCGGAAAGGCGATACACTGCAACCCAATGCCATTCTTGGTCAGATCTATGGCATCGCAAATGGGGAGGCAGCGGCCAGCATCGTTGCTTTCAATCCGCCCCCGATCTCCGGGCTGGGCATGTCGGCCGGTGTTGAGATGGCTGTGCAACAGACCGCTGGCGGCACTCCTCAAGATCTGGCGCAGTCAGTTGGCTCGCTGGTCTATTCCGCCAATCAGCGGCCTGAGATTGCGCAGTCCTACACTACTTTCCGGGCTAATGTGCCCCAGGTGTTCGTTGACCTTAACCGGGAGAAAGCCAAAACGCTGAATGTGCCGATTTCAGAGGTCTTCCAGACCATGCAGGCGCATCTGGGCTCCTATTACGTCAATGACTTCAACCTGTTCGGGCGCGTTTACAAGGTAATGCTCCAAGCCGAAGGCTCTTACCGCGACAAGATCGAGGATATCGGCGGCCTTTATGTGCGGGCACAGTCAGGAGAGATGGTCCCGCTGTCGACCCTGATCGATGTCGAGAATGTTCTGGGTCCTGTGCTGTTGAAGCGCCACAATATCTTCCGCTCGGCCACCGTGACCGCGGTGCCGGCACCTGGGCTGTCTACAGGAGACGCAATCCGTGTGATGCAGGAAGAAGCTGCAACCGCCCTGCCGCCGGGCTATGCTTTTGAGTGGACCGGCACCGCCCAGCAGCAGCTTGACTCGGCAGGCCTGGTGACCGTGATCCTGGCAATGGCGGTGCTGTTCGGCTACCTGTTCCTGGTTGGGCAATACGAAAGCTGGACCATGCCTGTGGCGATCCTGCTGTCTGTTATCGTGGCTTTGTTCGGAGCTGTGGCGGCTGTGGCGATCGCGGGCAACGACATCAACCTCTACACTCAGATTGGTATGATCATGCTGATCGGCCTGGCGTCGAAAAACGCGATCCTGATTGTCGAGTTCGCGATGGAGCAGCGGGCCGCAGGGCTGACGATCCGCGAGGCAGCGCAGGAGGCTGCCAAACAGCGCTTCCGGGCGGTGATGATGACCGCGCTGTCCTTCCTGCTGGGTGTCGTTCCACTGATGATCGCATCCGGCGCCGGTGCCGCCAGCCAGCGCGCAATCGG
>JBFOLS010000438.1:0-8706 GCA_040830225.1 Leisingera sp. | reverse complement strand
GTGACGCACCGCTGACGCCTGCCACCCTGGTCGGCGACATCGGCGGCGGCTCAATGTATCTGGTTGCGGGCATGCTGGCCGGCATCCTGAAGGCCAAGTCCACCGGCAAAGGCTGCGTGGTCGATACCGCCATCTATGACGGCTCAGCCCATATGATGAATCTCTTGATGAGCATCCGCCAGGCCGGGAATTTCGGCGTGGAACGCGGGGTAAACCTCCTCGACGGCCCGCATTGGAGCCGCACCTATGCCTGCGCCGATGGCGGCCATGTCTCGGTGCAATGCCTGGAGCCGAAGTTCTATGCCTTGTTTCTGGAAAAACTGGGGCTGACGGAAGACACAGACTTCCAGCAGCAGTTCAACAAAGCACTGTGGCCTGCGCTCACCGGCCGCCTCGCCGGGATATTCGCCAGCCAGCCGCGCGATCACTGGGCCGGTTTGTTTGAAGGATCCGATGCCTGCGTGGCCCCGGTGCTGAACCCCGAGGAAGCCCTGGCGCATCCGATGAACAGCCGCGGCACCTGGGCTGAGGACGCGGGCGTGCTGCAAGCCGCCCCTGCCCCGCGCTTTTCAGGCCAGCGGGAATGGCAGCCCCCGGCGATCCCGGAACGAGGCCAGCACACCAGGGAAATCCTGAAAGAACTGGGCCTGATCTGAGCTCAGTCTTCTTTCCTGGCCTTATCAGCAGCAGCTTTCATCCGCTTCAGCAGACCGCTCTTGTCCGCCTGCTTGCCAAAAGGGTTCTTCTTGGTGCCTTTGGCATTGTGTTCCGCGTGGCGCGGCTTGTTCTGGCCCGGCTTCACGCCGCCCATTCTGCTGTAGTCCATTGTTGTGCCTTTGACTGTGCCCGAAGACGCGGCTCATGCCGCATCTTCGGGGATAACACAAGATCAGCAGCTGCGGACCGTATCGATCATCAGCTGAACATTATCCGGGTCGGCGTCCGGGGTGATGCCGTGGCCCAGATTGAAGATATGCGCCCCATTGCGGAAGGCCTCGACAATACGGCGGGTGTCATCCACCAGGTCCTGCCCGCCTGTCACCATATGACGCGAAGCAAGATTGCCCTGCACGCAGCCATCGATCTGGACGTTAGCCGCCGCCCAGACAGGGTCCACCGAATTGTCCAGCGCCACACAGTCGACGCCGGTGGCCTTGGCAAAGCCCACGTATTTCTCGCCCGCCTCGCGCGGGAAGCCGATGACGGGGATGCCCGGATGGCGTTCCTTCAACGCCGCGGTGATCTGGCGGCAAGGTTCCAGCGCATATTTCTGGAACGCCTCGCCTTTCAGCGAGCCGGCCCAGCTGTCAAAGATCTTCACCGCTTCGGCACCCGCCTCGATCTGCTTGGAGAGGTAATCGATGGTCGCCTCGGTGATGCGCGCCAGCAGTGCCTCGAACAGCGCGTTGTTTTCCTCGCGCAGCGCATGGGCCGGGCCTTGGTCCGGGGTGCCGCGGCCCGCAATCATATAGGTCGCCACGGTCCAAGGCGCACCGGCAAAACCAATGAGCGCGGTCTCGGGCGGCAGCTCCCGCGACAGGATGCGGACAGTTTCATAGATCGGGTTCAGCGTCTCGTGGATATCGGACGCCGGGCCCAGCTTGGCAAAATCAGCCTCCGTCGTGATGGTCGACAGCCGCGGCCCCTCGCCGGTCACAAACCACAGGTCTGCCCCCAGCGCCTGCGGAATCAGCAGGATGTCGGCAAACAGGATCGCCGCATCAAAACCGTAACGGCGGATCGGCTGCAGCGTCACCTCAGCAGCCAGCTCGGAGTTGTAGCACAGCGACAGAAAATCCCCGGCCTGTGCGCGTGTCGCGCGGTATTCCGGCAGATAGCGGCCCGCCTGGCGCATCATCCAGATCGGCGGCACATCCTGTTTTTCACCCGCCAATGCGCGCAGCAGCTTCTTTTGTCCGGCCATGATCATCCTCTTTGTCGCTCGGCTCCTGAGGTCAGGCCTGCGGGCCCGAATGTCAAGAGCAGGGGCGATCTGCCGCGCCCTGCCGCGCTGCGCCTTGTTCCAGATCAAAGCCGCAGAAAGACGCGCGTGAGAGAGGCAAAAACCGGTTTCCACCGGGGCGCAAACTGATTTAAGGCTTCTTCTTATGACACTGACCCTGCCCTCCCCCGCTTCGCCCCTGAAAATCGGCACCCGCGGATCGCCGCTGGCGCTGGCCCAGGCCTATGAGACCCGCGGCCGGCTGGCTGCCGCTTTCGATCTGCCGCAAGAGGCGTTCGAGATCGTGGTGATCAAGACCACCGGCGACAATCAGGCGCTGATCGCTGCGGACAAGCCGCTGAAGGAACTGGGCGGCAAGGGGCTGTTCACCAAGGAAATCGAAGAAGACCTGCTGTCGGGCGCTATCGACATTGCGGTGCATTCGATGAAGGACATGCCGGTGCTGCAGCCGGAAGGGCTGCTGCTCGACACCTACCTGCCGCGCGAAGACGAGCGGGATGCCTTCATCTCGCCGTCTTTGAAATCGCTGCATGATCTGGCCGAGGGCGCCGTGGTCGGCACCTCGTCGCTGCGACGCCGGGCCCAGCTTCTGAACCGCCGCCCGGACCTGAACGTGGTCGAGTTCCGCGGCAATGTGCAGACCCGCCTGCGCAAGCTCACCGAGGGCGTGGCGGAATGCACTTTCCTGGCGATGGCCGGCCTCAACCGCCTGGCGATGGACGATGTGCCGGCCACAGCGATCGAGACCAGCGACATGCTGCCAGCAGTGGCTCAGGGTGCCATCGGTATCGAGCGGCGCGCAGATGACAGCCGCGCCGCAGACATGCTGGCAGCGATCCATGACCATGAGACCGGTTTGCGGCTGGCAGCCGAGCGCGCTTTCCTGGCTGCGCTCGACGGCTCCTGCGAGACCCCGATTGCGGGGCTATCCGAACTGGATGGCGCAACCTTGCGTCTGCGCGGCGAAGTGCTGCGCCCGGATGGGTCCGAAGCGATCAGCGATGATCAGAGCTGCCCGGTTGAAGACGGCGCAAAACTCGGCCGCGAAATGGCGGCAAAGCTGCTGGCGAAGGCGGGCAAGGGCTTTTTCGACTGGAAGGCATAACGCCAAAGGCTGGAGTGCTGGATGACCTTTACAGTTGAGATTCAAAACCCGGATGAGATCAAAGAGCACAATCACATAGTGCATATCTTTGTCAGTCCCGACGAGATCGACCAGCTCGTGATCGACCTTCAGCATTTAAAGAATGCAAAACCGGGTACCAGCGTCAGACTGTTTTCTTCTGATTGGGGCGGAGGAGAGCTTTCTGACACCCCGCAACGGAACGACTCAGTGGCGACCAACATGCTCCGCATTTGGCGCGCCGACTAACAGTTCAGCTAAGAATCAAATCTGCCCTGACCACCTCAGCCAGCTTTCCGGGCTGCCGCGGAAGGTGTTGAGGTCCACATCCCCTTCCACCCCCGGCACCTGGCCGGTGCCGGTGTACTGCCAGAAGCTCCAAGCCTCGCCCGGGTAGACCTTGCGCGGATGGCCCGCCACCGAGCGCAGCCAGAACTCGGTGCCGCTGAGCCGCCCGATGCCGGTGTCGCGGTAGAAATCCACTGTCGTATAGACAACCGGCCGCTTGCCGTAGTGGCGCTCCAGGATGTTCAGGAACTTGCGCGCCTCGGCCCGCACCTTGGCGCCGTCCGGGCGCAGCCTGCACGTGCGCGAGCGGTGGTTCCACTCCATGTCCAGCACCGGCGGCAGGGCGTTTGCATCGCGCGGCACATGTTTGATGAACCAGCGCGCCTGTTCCGCGGCCGGGCGGCAGAAGTAGTAATAGTGATAGGCGCCGCGCGGCAGCCCGGCGTTGCTCGCCCCCTGCCAGTTCTCGCGGAAGCGCGGGTCGGTATGGTCGCCGCCCTCGGTTGCCTTGATATAGGCAAAAGCCACGCCGGCGCGGCGCACCTGGCGCCAGTCCACCTCGCCCTGGTAGCGCGAGACGTCAATGCCATGAACCGGGTAGGACCACGGCTTTCGCCCTTCCCACTCAAACGGGTCGCTGTCGCCGAACCGGGGATAAGTCCGCAGGGAGGGCGCCATGGCGCCGGCAGGTTCGAGCCGGGTGACGTCCGGTGCGCTCACAGTTCTGTCCGGCGGGCGGCCGCACCCTGCTGCAAGCGCCAGTGCCAATACCCCCAGAACCAGTCCGCGCATGTGTTATGCTCCCTGCCTTACCAGTGAAATCTGCTCTTTCTTTGCCTGTTCCCTTTCACTTTAGCGCAGGCAGGCGCAAAGTCGCGGCCCGTGTCAGCAAATCAGCATAAATCCGCTGCAACAAAATACGCGCCGCTTCGGGGCCGGCGCGTTTTCAGGATGTCAAAGCTGGTACCGGGTCAAACCCACTTTGCCAGCGGCGGCAGGCTCATCAGCACCGCGTTGGCGTCATGGCCGGTCTCCAGCCCGAACTTGGTGCCGCGGTCATAGACCAGATTGTATTCCGCATAGAGGCCGCGGTGGATCAGCTGCGCGTCCTTGTCAGCTTCATCAAACGCCTGAACCCGGCGTTTTTCGACCAGCGGAACAAAGGCCGGCAGGAAGGCGCGGCCGATGTCCTGGGTCAGAGCAAAATCCGCCGCCCAGTCGCCTGAGTTCTGATCATCCATGAAGATGCCGCCCACGCCGCGGGCCCGCTTGCGGTGAGGGATGTAGAAATACTCATCGGCCCATTCCTTCAGCCGCGGGTACTGATCTGCCCCATGCGGATCCAGATGCCGCTTCTGCGTAGCGTGGAAATGATCGGTGTCTTCATCGTATTCAATACACGGGTTCAGGTCCGATCCGCCGCCGAACCACCAGGCATGCGGGGTCCAGAACATACGCGTGTTCATGTGGACCGCAGGCACATGCGGGTTGCGCATATGGGCCACCAGAGAAATGCCCGAAGCCCAGAACCGCGGGTCGTCCTTCATGCCCGGAATGCCCTTGCGCGCGGCCATCGCATTCTGGGCGCGCGCGCCCAGGGTGCCGTAGACCTCGGAGATATTGACGCCGACCTTCTCGAACACCCGGCCGCCGCGCATTACGCTCATCAGCCCGCCGCCCGCGTCGGAGCCGTCATCCGAGCTGCGCTTGGTTTCCGTCACCTCGAACCGGCCCGGCTCCATGTCCGAAAACGGGCCTTCGCTGTGGCTGTCCTCCAGCCCCTCAAAGGCGGCAACGATCTGGTCGCGCAATTCCCGGAACCAGGCAGCGGCCCGGGCCTTCTCTTCTTTCATCTCAGCAGTCATGTGAAGTCTTTCCAATCAGTGGACCGGCGCGGAGACCGGATCCAGCAGCGTGCGGCCGCCGTCCAGAGTCACCACCTGGCCGGTCATGAAGCCGGAGGCGTCCGAGGCCAGATACTGCGCCGTCTCAGTCAGTTCCGTGGGCGAGGCCAGCCGGCCCAGCGGCGTATGCGCCTCAATGTTCTGGCGGTAGCTGCGGTTGTCCTTGAGCGTCGCTTGCATCGAGGCGCTCATCACCGAGCCGAAGGCAATCGAATTCACCCGGATCCGGTGCGGCGCCAGAGCCACCGACAGCGACCGGGTCGCCTGATCCAATGCCGCAGAGGCAATGGAATAGGCCATCAGCTCCGGATGGGTGCGGCGTGCCGCGATGGAAGAGAGGTTGATGATGCTGCCCAGCGGGCCGTCGCTGTCCTCGTCTTCCTCGCCCTGCTTGATCATCCGCTTGGCCACCTGCTGCGACAGGCGCACGGTGGGCAGGAGGCTTTGGGTCAGCAGCTGGTCCAGCGTGTCATCGCTGGGGTCCAGCGGATCGGTCGCCACCATCTGGCGGGCGCCATTGACCAGGATGTCGACGCCGTCAAAGGCATCAATGGTCGCCGACAGGAGGTTCGCTATGGTCAGCCGCTCGCGCAGGTCGCCGGCAAAGTACCGGATATTGCTTTCCTCGGCCTGCTCGCCCAGTTCGGCCACCAGCTGCGCCTCGCTGGCATCGGCAAACATCACATTGGCGCCGGCATCGGCAAACTGCTTGCCAATGGCCAGGCCGATGCCGCTGGCAGAGCCGGTCACAATGGCAGTCTTGCCGGAGATGGAAAAGGACATGTGCAGACACTCCCTGAGGGCGTTTTTCTGGCACGTTAGACCGCGCCTGCCGGTTTGGAAACCGGCATTCCACGGTATGCGCCGTTACTTGCGCGCCCGTTTGGGCCTTGCCGCGTGCAGGATCTTGAAGCGGTTGTCGCCGCCCTCCTCACGCACCTGGGCAAAGCGCTCCGCCAGTGCGGTCTCATAAGGCAGATGCCGGTTCGCCACCATCCAGAGGCTGCCATTCGGGGCCAGCATCGACGCCGCTGCGCCGATGAAGGCCTGGCCCAGCGACGGCTCTGCCGCTCGGCCAGAGTGAAACGGAGGGTTCATTACCACGGTGTTCACCGAACCCGGCGCCTTCCACGTGCGGGCATCGGCCCAGCAGAAATGTGCGCGGGCATCCGCAACGTTCCGCCGCGCACAGGCCAGTGCGTGGTAATCCGCCTCAGCCAGATGCAGCTCCTCAACGCCTTCGCGCTGCAGCACCTGCGCAGACAGATAGCCCCAGCCTGCGCCCAGATCTGCAACGCAGCGGCCCAGCTTTTGCGGCAGCGCCTCTGCCAGCATCCGGGAGGCCGGGTCAATTCCGTCCGCCGAAAACACGCCCGGTGCTGTGACAAAGCCCTCAACCGGCTGGCTTTCACCCGGCAGCCAGTCCGCCAGATCAGTGCCGCCGTCGATCCAGAACACCTTGCCATGCGCCTTGGAGACCGGCGCAGAGGGCTCGCAGCGCTGGCGCAGCGCCTTCAGGAGCGAATCAACGCCTTCGGTCTTGGCGCCGTCGATCAGCACCTGGCCATCTGTTGCAGCGGCGGCCTGCGCCACCAGCATCCGCGCCAGCGCCTTGGCCCGCGGCAGGAAGACCACGGCGGCGGCGAAACCCTCGTCCGCCTCCAGTGCGGGCACGCAGGCATAGCCCTGGCCTGTGAAATGATCATGGTCCGGCCGGAACGGCTGGATCACCAGAACCTGATCCTTGGGCAGTGCCGACAGGTCATGCTCCGCGCGGGGATGGAACACGGCGATACGGCCCTCAGCCGGAACGGCAAAGCCGCCCAATTGGGCGGCCAGTGACAAACGGACAGACATCTAAGCGCCTCTTTATTCTTCTTTTTCCATGGTGCACTGCAGCGGATGCTGGTGGCGGCGGGCAAAATCCATTACCTGACCCACCTTGGTCTCAGCGATCTCATGACTGAACACGCCAACCACGGCAACGCCCTTTTTGTGCACCGTCAGCATGATCTCAAACGCCTGCGCATGGGTCATGCCAAAGAACCGCTCCAGCACCATCACCACGAATTCCATCGGGGTGTAGTCGTCATTCAGCAACAGCACCTTGTAGCGCGGCGGGCGCTTGGTTTTGGGCTTCGTTTTGGTCAGGACGCCGGCGTCGGTATCGTCGTCTGAATGATCCGTCATCATTACGGGCTGCAGCAGCATGAGCAATTTGATCCAGTGATGCATGGAGTTTCCTGTGACGCTTATATAGCCTCTATAGTGTTTAGGAAAAGAGACTGAGACGCGCAGATTGACACGAAATTTGACAACAATCGGCTTTGATGCCGACGATACCCTCTGGCACAACGAACGGTTTTTCCGCGTCACGCAGGAAAGATTCGCTGAATTGCTGATGGATCACACTCCGGCAAACGTTGGCCCCGATCAGCTGGAGCGCCTGCTTCTGGACGCGGAAAAACGCAATCTCGGGCGTTACGGATACGGGGTAAAAGGGTTCACCCTCTCGATGATCGAAACCGCGATCGAGGTGACCGGCGAGCGGGTGCCCGCGCCGGTGATCAAGGAGCTGATCACCGCGGGCCAGATGATGCTTTCCTACCCGATCGAGCTGCTGCCGCATGCACGCGAGGCGGTCGAAGCCGTGGCCGGACGCTACAAGGTGGTGCTGATCACCAAGGGCGATCTTCTTGACCAGGAGCGCAAGCTGGCGCAATCGGGACTTGGCGACCTGTTCGACGGAGTCGAGGTCGTTTCCGAGAAGACGCCGGAGGTCTACCTGGATATCTTCGCGCGCCATGGCGACGGCGCGGGAAATGCGATGATGGTGGGTAATTCCATGCGGTCCGACGTGGTGCCGGTGATCGAGGCCGGCGGCTGGGGCACCTATGTGCCGCACGGGCTGGTCTGGGAAGTGGAGCATGCCGAAGCCCCGGACCACAGCCCGCGGTACACCGAAATCGCTGATCTGAGCGGCCTGGCTGCGCTGGTGGACAGCCTGGGCTGACCGGTGCTGGACGGCCCGGTTCCGGGCCGTTATCCCTTAGTCAAAACAACTGGGAGCCCCGGAACATGCCGCACGCGGAACTGAAATACTCCAGCGATCTGGACATTGATGCCAAGGCCGTCCTCGCCGGGATCGAAGCCATCATCCTGGAGCACGACGGCGGTGCAGGCGCCTGCAAGGGGCGGGCCTACCCAACGGATCATTTTCATCACACGCATATCGCCATCAACGTGGCACTGCTGACCAAGCCGCACCGGGACGAGGCCTTTTCAACGGCTCTGCTGAAAGATCTGGAGACCCGCATCAAGGCACAGCTGCTCCAGCCTTGCGAGTTTTCGCTCGGGCTCAGCTACTCGACGCCTTTTTATGTGACCAATTCCCACTCGCCTTAACCCTCTTGGGCTGCCTGTCAGCC
>JBFOLS010000437.1:0-5057 GCA_040830225.1 Leisingera sp. | reverse complement strand
GTTTTCTCCAGTGTCCTGCCCCAGCATCACCGCACGCTTCAGGATCACTTCTGGAGTGCCTCCTGTCGAAAGATGCATTTCGTAGGCAGGCTGCCATCCGATTCCATGACTTGCCGAAAAATAGCTTAGCGTCACCATGCCTTGACCCGCTTGTTCCGCCTCAACGTCCACGGCGATGAAAAGCCTGTCCTTGTCTTCCAGGCTGATGGCCTCCAGCACTGCCTGCGCTTCTGCCAGTTCCTCGCCCAGATCCTCCAGCTCCAGCTCAATCCGGCGCGCTTCGGCCTCTGCCGCAACCGCCGCCTGGCTGGCGCCCGCCGCCTCTTCTGAGATCATCCTGGCAATTGCACTCAGCGCGCCGGCGTCGGCCTCGGCCAAACCTTCGTTTGCACCCAATTGCTGCAGGAACCCGATGGAGGCTTCGGCGGCCCGAACCCCGGACCGTGCACGCGCTGCCTCATCGCCGACGGCAGCGATCCGCGCCTCGATTTCCCGGATCCGTTCTTCGGCGGTCTCGATTTCGGGATCATCCGCATCGCGCGGCGGCACATAATCCTCGCGCAGCAAAGTGGCGACACGCCGGGCGCCGGCGATTTCCACCTGCAGCGTTTCCAGCAAGGCAGTTTTCGGAACATTCTGCAGGATCAGACGGTGGCGGCCTTCCGGCAGGTTCAGGGCCGCAGACCGGGTCACTTCCGCAAGGCCCGGATACAGCGTCACCTCCGACACCGCACTGCTGACTGGTATGGTTTCCGCCGCTGCCGGCACTGCGGCAGCCATGGCAAAGGCAATCAATGAAAATCGCATGGCATCTCTCGATCAAATATCCGCGGCGCAAAAACCCGCCTGATGCCGAGACTAGCTGTCAGATTTCCATGAGGCCAGCCCGGTCAGGCAGCACTGGCAAAAGGCCGCTGCGGCTGCGGCGGGCATAGCCCCAGCTCCAGTTCATCCGTGTCAATCCCGAGATCCGCGCAGGACGACACGGCAGCAAGGCTGGCAGCGTCAAAAACCCAAATATCATCCTCCCGCCTTTTTAGGCAGAGCCCCTTGCGGCGCAGACAGCGGCACAGTGAGAACCAATCTTCTGCCGCAGCAAAATCTGCTGCCAGATGCTGCCGCAGCTCCGCCGCGGAGGCACGGTCCAGCAGTTTTTGCGGCTTGGGGCTCGCAGCGGCCAAAGGCTGCTGCCCCGTTTCAGGCGTCTGCACTTGGGCAAACGCCGGGTATATCTCCAGGACATTGGCTGTTGTGCCGAAATCCTCCAAAGCGTTCATGGGCTTGACGTCCTTCTGTCTGCTGCGGCTTGCTTCCCCAGCAAAATATCGAAGGCCCCTTCCCCTGCCAGCCGTGCAAAAGAAAAGGGGCCGCCTCTTTCGAAGCAGCCCCCTCTCCAAAAGGATATATAGCTTAGCCTTTTTTCAGGACCTCACGGCCCAGCAGCTCGGCAATCTGCACTGCATTCAGCGCTGCGCCCTTACGCAGGTTGTCGCTGACGCACCACAGGTTGATGCCGTTCTCGATGGTCGAATCCTGGCGGATGCGGCTGATGAACGTGGCAAAGTCGCCGACGCATTCCACCGGGGTGACGTAGCCGCCGGCTTCGCGCTTATCGATCACCATGATGCCGGGCGCCTCGCGCAGGATGTCGCGGGCCTCGTCCTCGTCCAGGAAGTCCTCGAACTCGATGTTCACGGACTCGGAATGGCCGACGAACACCGGCACGCGGACGCAAGTGGCAGTGACCTTGATCGACGGGTCGACGATCTTCTTGGTCTCGGCAACCATCTTCCACTCTTCCTTGGTCGAGCCGTCTTCCATGAAAACGTCGATATGCGGAATGACGTTGAAGGCGATCTGCTTGGGATAGACCTTGGGCTCCACTTCCTGGCCCGGAACGTAAACGCCCTTGGTCTGGTTCCACAGTTCGTCGATCGCATCCTTGCCCGAGCCGGACACCGACTGGTAGGTCGAAACGACAACACGCTTGATCTTGGCGCGGTCGTGCAGCGGCTTCAGCGCCACAACCATCTGCGCGGTCGAGCAGTTCGGGTTGGCGATGATGTTCTTCTTGGCGTAGCCGTGGATCGCCTGCGGGTTCACCTCCGGCACGATCAGCGGGATGTCCGGATCGTAGCGGTAAAGCGACGAGTTATCGATCACGGTGCAGCCTGCGGCCGCCGCCTTGGGCGCGTAATCCTTGGTCGCGGCGGATCCCACGGCGAACAGCGCCATGTCCCAACCGGTGAAATCGAAGGTGTCCAGGTCCTGGGTAGTGAGTGTCTTATCGCCAAAGCTGACTTCGGTGCCGAGAGATTTGCGGCTTGCCAGCACAGCAATCTCATCCACAGGGAACTGGCGCTCGGCCAGGATGTTCAGCATTTCGCGGCCCACGTTGCCAGTGGCGCCAACGACGACGATACGGTAACCCATTTGTCTGTTTCTCCAGTGTATCCCGGCCCCATGGCCGGCGGCGGTGTGATACTGCCAATGGAGACAAGATTAAAGGCCCCGATCACTCCATGCTGTCGCGGCTGAGCAGATAAATTGCGCATCCCAGCGCCAGACAGGCCAAAAAGAAGCCGAAAATCCCCAGATAAGGCAAGGAAAGGTCCGCACCGGTCATTTCTGCGTGAATGCGTCCGGTGGCAAACTGCATGATTCCCACGCCGCCAATGCCAAAGAGATTCAGCAGCGTCACCCCCCGCCCGGCCAGATGCGGCGGCACGAAGGCCCGCCCGTGCGCCATGATCACCGGGAAGGAGGCGCCAAAGAATCCCACCGCCGCCATCATCGCCACCGGCATCCAGACCGGCGCGCCGGTGGCCAGGATCAATCCGCCCAGCGCAGCGCAGCCCAGCACGTTGCCGCCCAGGATCAGCCATTTGCGGGTGCCCAGCACCCGGTCCAGCGGACCGTAGACAAAGGTGCCGGCAATCATCGCCGCCCCCATGACCAGCGTTGCCATCCCAACCTGCTGGGTGCTGAGGCCGTAAACATCGTTCAGATACGGTCCGATCCACAGCCCTCGCAGTGCGCCAGAGGGCGCATAGGCCACCAGCATCAGAGGGAAGATCGCCCACATCACCGGCATCTTCAGCAGGTCAAAGACCGATCCCTTGTGCTCACCCTCCGGTTTCTCCGGGTCGCTCACTGTCAGGAAGATCCCCACTGCCACGATGGCCGAAACAGCCGCCAGTCCGGCCAGTGTCCCGCGCCAGCCGAACAAGTCCACTGCCAGGGCTGTCGGGTAGGAGGCCACCAGATTGCCGACTGATCCCACCCCCAGCATCAGCGCAGCCAGGGTGGCAAACCGCGCGGGCGGGTACTGGCGGGCAAAAATGTAATAAGACGCCATCAGCACCGGCGAGCAGCCAATGCCGATCAGGAACATGGCGGCGGCCACATGCCAGGGCGCAACGGCCGCGGCAAACACTGCCGCCCCGCCGCCGCCGCCCAGCAGCAAAAGCAGCGCCGCCGTCCGGCGCGGGCCCACGTGGTCCAGCGCCCAGCCCACCGGCAGCTGCATCACGGCAAAGGACAGGAACCACATGCCCGAGGCGAAAGCCAGATCATCCGGCGCCGCGCCAATGCCCTGTCCCAGCACTCCTGACAGCACCGCCAGGAAGGCGCGGAAAAACTGGCTCAGCACATAGGCCAGGCACAGCAATATTAATCCCGCCTGCATATTTCGCCCCCCGGATTTCTGTTTCTGCAGCACAGCTTGCATGTTTGGCGCAGCCGCACAATTCGTTTAGACAGAAACGGCAGGTCACGGGACCGCGGCAGGGTGGAGATTCATTTGACGACGGATACTTTCTATGCCGGCCTCCCCAAGGTCCGCGCCTTCAGCGATCTTTCCGGCCCGCAAGCCTTCACGCCGCTGCCGCCGGACTGGCACCTGTGCTGCACAGATATCGTGAACTCCACCGGGCTGGTTGCCGCAGGCCGCTACAAGACCGTCAACATGATCGGCGCCTCAGTGATTGCCGCCATGCGCAATGCGCTGCAGGGCGAGGCCTTTCCCTATGTCTTCGGCGGCGACGGCGCCTCATTCGCAGTGCCGCCCCGCCACCGCGAAACCGCGGAGCAGGTCCTGGCGTCCCTGCGCAGCTGGACCGAAGCGGAGTACGGCGTCGGCCTGCGCGCCGCGATGCTGCCGCTTGCCTGGATCCGGGCCGAGGGGCTGGACGTGAGGATCGCCCGCTATGCGGTGTCGGAACACGCCGATTTTGCCATGTTCAGCGGCGGCGGCCTAGCCTGGGCCGAAGCACAGATGAAAGCCGGCGCTTTCGAAGTGCCGGCCGCGCCGCAGACCGCCCCGCCGGACCTCTCGGGCCTCTCCTGCCGCTGGAGCAACACGCCCGCCCGCAACGGAATCATCCTGTCGGTGGTCGCCTTGCCCGCGCCCGGCGCAAAACCGCAGGCCTTTGCCACGCTTTCCGCTGACCTGCTGGAACTGGCCGCCGAACTGAAAGGCAACGGCCACCCGGTTCCCGAAACCGGCCCGAAACTGCAGTTTCCGCCTGCCGGATTCACACTCGAAGCACAGGCTTCCCGCGGCAATATACCCCTGATTTTGAGGAAGATTTATCTTCTGGCCCATTGCGCCTTTTCCGGTCTGATCTTTGCGTCCAAACGCGCGGTGGGCGGTTTTGACCCGGTGCATTACCTCGCAGTTCTCAAGGCCAACTCCGACTTCCGCAAGTTCGATGACGGGCTGAAGATGACGCTGGACTGCACCCCTGTCATCCGCGACCGGATCCGCCGCCATCTTGAAAAAGCGGCAGCCGATGGGCTGGTGCATTTTGGCCTGCACGAGCAGGACGCTGCCATGGTCACCTGCATCGTACCCTCGCCGGTCGAGGACAATCACGTGCATTTCGTCGATGGCGCCTCAGGGGGCTATACGCAAGCAGCCGCCAATCTGGCGGCTGCGTTTGGTGTCACGAAACAGCGAAGTTGACCTCAGACCTGGGCAAAAGTGCCGGTCTTGGGATCACAGCACTCCAGCCCCCCTCGCCGATATCGGTCCACAGCCCTTGCACATGCCAACG
>JBFOLS010000436.1:0-4292 GCA_040830225.1 Leisingera sp. | reverse complement strand
CCTACGCCGCCGGCCTGGCAGGCTTCGGCCGCCTTGGCCATCTGCGACACCGAGCGGGAAGAGAGGCGCAGGTCGGCAGCTTGGCCGCGCATATGCAAGGAGTTTTTCGCCACTCCGCGTGAGCGGTTGCGCAGCATTGCGTTGGTTTTGGGGCTGCGGTAGCCGGACAGCAGCATGTAGGGCTCATTCACGTCCAGAAGATTGTGAGAAGCTGCCATGATGTCGATGGTGCGCAGGTCCATATCCTTGACCTGATCCGTGCGCCAATCCCTCATGAAGTGATTGATTTCTTTCACCGCGTCTTTGATGTACTGGCCGTCAATCCAATAGACCATATCCAGACGCTCGCCGGTGCGGCCCGAGTACATGCGGATGCGCCGGATATCACCGCCGCCGCGCAAGAAGCCTGCTGCACTGGAGAAGGTCGGGGCTGCTGCCACTGCGGTTGCAGCAAATACACCCAAAAGAGAACGCCGGGAAATCCCCGTGCCCGCGGTTTCTGCCATTTTCACTGCGCCGTCCCGTACGCTTTTTTCGTCCTGCCTAGTTGCCCGATGTTACGGGCCCGCTAACTTCATAGTTAACGTGCGGCTTGTATGGCACAGCCTGAATCCTGTTCCAACAATTCTTTGCCGCGAGAGTATGGATAGGGCGAATTTCGGCAATTTCTTGCGCAAAAGGGGAGGCTGCCTCAACTTTTCCCCGCGACTGTTGCAACA
This sequence comes from Leisingera sp., assembly GCA_040830225.1. Taxonomy (GTDB): domain Bacteria; phylum Pseudomonadota; class Alphaproteobacteria; order Rhodobacterales; family Rhodobacteraceae; genus Leisingera. The sequence goes on along the minus strand of JBFOLS010000436.1, from coordinate 3,573 downwards.
GGGTTTCATAGACGCGGCAGTGGTGCATCAAAGTTAACTTTTCGCGATTGTGAGTGGACAACGAAGGCTGGCATTTACCAGAATTTCAGATAGGCACTGCCAGAATTGACAAAATTACGGCTCGAGGACCGGAGATTATGATGCGCGCTTCTGCTGGAAAGATTATGCCGGGGTTCAAAGCCGGGCTGTTCGCCTTGGCATTGGGCGGCTTGATGGCTGGGACGTTTTCCAGCCCGTCCCAGGCCGAAGTCCCGGCAGCTTTCCGCCAAGCGGTTGCAGAGGCCGCCTCATCCAGTGATGCAGTGGCACGCTTCTACCGGGAAAACGGGTACCAGGCGATCTGGACCGGCGCGGATGAGGATTCTCGCCAGCGGCGCTCCGCTCTGTTGGCCGCATTGGGTGAAACCAGCGCGCACGGGCTGCCGGACCGCTCCGCACAGGTCAGCGCACTGATGCATCAGAGGCGTGACGCCCGAACCACCCGTGACATCGGCAATATCGAGGCGGCGCTGAGCCAGGCTTTGGTGGATTATGCCATCGATCTGCAAACCGGCTTGCTGGTTCCGTCCCGGATCGACGACGGCATGGTGCGCAAGAAACATACGGTGGACGCCACCGCGTTCCTGAACGGTATCCGTGACGGCCAGCCCTTCGCCTATATGCGCAGCCTAGTGCCGGCCTCGCCGCAATACCGTGGTCTGATGCGTGAAAAACTGCGGCTGGAGCAGGTTCTGGCGGCAGGAGGATGGGGGCCGGTTGTAAAGGCTAAAAAGCTTGAGCCGGGCGATCAGGGCCCTGCAGTCATTGCACTGCGCAACAGGCTGATGGCGATGGGATACCTGCAACGCAGCGCTGCGCGCAGCTATGATGCGGCGTTGGAGAAGGCTGTGCAAAGCTTCCAGTCCGACCATGGGCTGGAAACTGATGGCGTTGCCGGTGCCGGCACAATTGCCGAAGTAAACAAAACCGTTGCCGACCGCTTGAAGTCCATCATCATCGCAATGGAGCGGGAGCGTTGGCTGACCCCCGACCGGGGCGAACGGCATGTCCTGGTCAATCAGACGGACTTCACCGCCAAGATCGTCGACAATGGCGATGTGACTTTCGAGACCCGCTCGGTGATCGGCAAAAACACGCATGACCGCCGCAGCCCTGAGTTCTCAGACGAAATGGAGCATATGGTGATCAATCCGAGCTGGTACGTTCCGCGCTCGATTATCACCAAGGAGTACCTGCCGCAGCTGCAGAATAATCCGGGGGCTGTCGGCCATATCCAGATCACCGACCGGCGCGGCCGGGTGGTTGATCGCAGCACGGCGGATTTCACTCAGTACACTGCGCGGAACTTCCCTTTCTCCATGCGTCAGCCGCCGAGCCGCCGCAACGCGCTGGGACTGGTCAAGTTCATGTTCCCGAACAAATACAACATCTATTTGCACGATACTCCGCAGAAGAGCCTGTTTGCCCGCGAAGTGCGCGCCTTCTCGCATGGCTGTATCCGTTTGGCGCAGCCATTTGAATTCGCCTATGCGCTGCTGGCCAAGCAGACTGAAGACCCCAAGGATTTCTTCCACCGCATCCTGAAATCCGGCAAGGAAACCAAGGTTGAGCTGGAGCAGAAGGTGCCAGTGCACATCATCTACCGGACCGCGGTGGTTTCGGGTAAAGGCCGCGCGGAATTCCGCCGCGATGTCTACGGCCGCGATGCCAAGGTCTGGGCCGCACTCGAGCGGGCAGGGGTGGTGCTGCCCAGCGTTCAGGGGTAAATACCGGGCCCATACAGAATAATTCTGAAAGGGCCTGCCATGTTCACTATCCGCCAGATCGCCGAGTCTCTGGGCGCCGAAGCCCAGGGCGACTTGGACCTGCAGATCGCAGGCGCGGCTGAGCCGCAGGATGCTGACGCCAGCCTGATTGCCATGGCCATGGCGCCCAAATACGCAGAAGGGTTGCAGGCAGGCTCGGCGCAGGCGGCGATCCTGTGGGAAGGCGCGGACTGGCAGTCTTTTGGCTTGAAGGCGGCGATCTTTGCGCCGCGTCCACGGATGACCATGTCCGGCGTAACAGCAATGCTGGACCGCGGCCAGGGCTTTGCCTCAGGCATCCACCCCTCTGCGGTAGTAGACCCCTCTGCTGAGCTGGGCGAGGGCATCTCGGTTGGTCCGCTGGCCGTCATCGCAGCGGGTGCAAAAATCGGAGCCCGTTCTGTGATCGGCCCGCATTGCTATATCGGTGCAGATGCAGTGGTGGGCGAGGATGCCCAACTGCGCGAGATGGTGTCTATTGGGGCCCGCGCTACCATCGGCGATCGTTTCCGCGCCCAGCCCGGCGCGCGGGTCGGCGGCGACGGTTTCTCATATGTGACGCCTGAAGTTTCCGGTGCAGAAAATGTTCGCAAAACACTGGGCGATCAGGGCGAGGCAAAGGCGCAGTCCTGGGCGAGAATCCACTCGCTAGGTGCTGTCACCATTGGCGATGACGTTGAAATCGGCTCAAACTGCACCCTGGACAATGGCACCATTCGCGACACTGTCATTGGTAATGGCACAAAGATCGACAATCTTGTGCATGTGGGCCACAACACACGGGTTGGCAACGACTGCCTTCTCTGCGGCCAGACTGGCATCTCCGGCTCGGTTGATATCGGCAACAATGTTGTGCTGGGCGGCCAGTGCGGTGTGGTCGACAATATCTTTATCGGCAACGGTGTGATTGCCGGTGGCGGCACTAAGATTCTGTCGAATGTACCCGAGGGCCGGGTAATCATGGGCTATCCTGCCGTCAAGATGGAAACCCATACCGAGATGTATAAGGCACAGCGCCGCCTGCCACGTTTGATGCGTGACATCGAATTGTTAAAAAAGGCTGTTTTCAAGTAGCGGCGTAATTACTACATCTGCCTCAGCCAGAAAGTCGGGGGTCCCTACATGAGCACGCAGGACAAGGTCATTGCAATTATTGCCGAACAGGCGGTTCTGGAACCGACTGATGTGACCCTAGACAGTACCTTGGAAGATCTTGGCATTGACAGCCTTGGCCTCGTGGAAAGCATTTTTGCGATCGAAGAGGAATTCGACATCTCAATTCCCTTCAACGCCAACGAGCCCGAACAGAGCGACTTTGACATCTCCACCGTCGCGGCGATCATTGCCGGCATCGACAAGCTGGTTTCAGAAAAAGCGTAAAGACGATGAAACGTGTCGTTATCACCGGGGCAGGAACCATAAATGCCCTGGGCCATTCTGTGCAGGCAACCTTGGAAGCCATGCGCGAAGGGCGCTGCGGCATTGGCGAACTGGAGTTCCGCGATGTAGACAGGCTGGCGATCAGGATCGGCGGTCAGGTACGCGGGTTCGAGGCCGAAGGGCGTTTCAACCGCCAGCAGATGAGCCTCTATGACCGGTTCACTCAGTTCACCCTGACTGCGGCTAAGGAGGCGATCGAACAGTCCGGGCTGGAATTCCACGGCGAGTTGTCCGCTAAGGCCGGTGTCGTGCTTGGCAACTCCGGCGGCGGCATGCAGACGCTGGACGAGAACTACCGCAGCGTCTACGAGGACGGCAAAAACCGGGT
>JBFOLS010000435.1:0-4008 GCA_040830225.1 Leisingera sp. | reverse complement strand
TTCGGCTGCGGCACCGGCCTGTCCGGCCTTGCGTTGCGGCGGCAAGGATTTGAGACCGTCGACGGAATGGAGCCGTCCGAGGAAATGCTGGCCCAGGCCCGCAATAAGGGCGCCTACCGCGAGATCACCCATATCGATGTGTCCAACCGGCAGCCCATCCGGCGCGGCGCCTACCGGCTGATCACCGGCTGCGGTGTGCTGGGCACCGGCGCAGCGCCGCCGGAAGTCTTTGACATGATCATGCACGGGCTGCCCAAGGGCGGGCTGTTCTGTTTTTCCTACAATGATCACGCCCTGGCCGACCGCGCCTATACCGGAAAGCTCATTGAATGGGTCGACGTTGGTGCCGCAAGGCTGCTATTTCAGGAACACGGGGAGCACCTCCCTGGGTTAAACCTGAAATCCACCGTCTATGTGATTGAGAAAGCGTGACATTCACCACCCGTTTTGCGCCGTCGCCAACCGGACCCTTGCACCTGGGCCACGCCTATTCCGCCATGCTGGCGTATGATATGGCGATGGCTGAGGGCGGCACTTTCCTTCTACGCATTGAAGACATCGACCAATCCCGCGCCCGCCCCGCCTGGGAGGCGCAAATCTACGAAGACCTCGAATGGCTGGGGCTATGGTGGCCGCGGCCGGTCATGCGCCAGTCCGAAAGGCTGTCCAACTATCGGGCTGCCCTCACCAAACTCTGGGAACTTGGCCTGCTCTACCCCTGCACCTGCACACGAAAAGACATTGAGGCTGCGGCCAGTGCTCCGCAAGAAGGCGTGCCTGCGTTTGGTCCTGACGGCTTGATTTACCCTGGCACTTGCCGCGGCGCCATGGCCTTTGAACGCACGTTCCCAGAGAGCTATCCTCTGCCGGAAGACGCTGTCCTGCGGCTAGACATGCAACAGGCATGCAATCTCGCAGGAAAGTTTCAGCATCGGACTGAGGACTCAAACACGCCCTGGCAATGGATTGCAGGTTTTCAGGAAACCGGTGAAAGTTCCGACGGCCGTACAGGCCTCATTGAATTTACACCAGAAGAAATGCTGGACACCGTCGGGGACATCATTGTCTCGCGAAAGGACATGGGCACCTCTTACCACCTATCGGTCGTTGTCGATGATGCATCGCAGGGCGTCACCCATGCCGTTCGCGGGCAGGATCTTTTCGACGCAACCAAAATTCACGTGGTGCTGCAAGGCGTGCTCGGCCTGCCAACCCCGGCCTACCACCATCACCGCCTGATCCGCGACGATACAGGCAAACGCCTCGCCAAACGTGACGATGCCCGCGCCATCGCCAAGTACCGTTCCGAAGGCGCCACTCCGCAGGACATCCGCGAAATGGTAAGCCTGCCGCTTCTTTCTGGCTGAAAATACTCCCGCCGGAGGCACGGGCCATAAGGCCCGTAGTGAAAACTCAGGTCATCGGCTTCATCAGTTCGACCTCGCTCCCATCCCGCACCGCGGTATAAAAACAGGTCCGGCGGTTGGTGTGGCAGGCCGCCCCGGTCTGACGCACCAGCGCCAGAAGGCAGTCCCGGTCGCAATCAATGCGCAGATCCACCAGTTCCTGCACATGGCCCGAGGTCTCGCCCTTGATCCAGAACGACTGCCGCGAGCGCGACCAATAGGTGACCCGGCCAGTCTCCAGCGTCTTGGCCACGGCCTCGGCATTCATCCAGGCCATCATCAGCACCTCACCCGAGGTTTCATCCTGAGCAATGCAGGGGATCAGCCCGGCCTCATTGTAGGTCAGGCTCATGGGATCGAAAGACATGGTAAAAACCTTTTGCATCTGCTGTTTGGCTCCCTATGTATGGGGAACGGTGAAACAGGGAAACCCCGGGAAGCACATGTCTGGCGACTCCGATCTGATCAAGCTCTATTCCTCCCGCATTCTGGCGCTGGCGGCGGATATTCCGCACCTGGAGCGGCTGGAGTCGCCCGACGCGACGGTCAAGAAACGCTCTCCGCTTTGCGGGTCTGCCGTGACTGTCGACATTACGGTTGAGGACGGCCGGATCTCGGATTTCGGCCAGGACGTAAAGGCCTGTGCCCTGGGGCAAGCCTCCGCAGCGGTAGTTGGCGCCAATGTGATCGGCCGCTCGCTGGAAGAGATCGAAACCGCCCGTGATCAGCTGAAGGCGATGCTGACGCAGGAGGGCACGGTGCCGGATGCGCCGTTTGACGGCCTGGAAGTGCTGCAGCCCGCCAAGGAATTCAAAAACCGCCACGCCTCGATTATGCTGGCGCTGGAGGCCACGCTGGAAGCCATGCAGACCGCCGCCAAGGAGCAATGCGCCTAAGGCGCCCCGGCCTGCAAACTACTCCGCATTCCAAATTCGAAATGCCGAATAGGCCTGCGCCAATGCAGGACCCTTATCCGTACTGCTATGCCAGGAAGAAAAAACCGCCGCGCATCCGGGCAGATGGCGGCGGCAGTTATGCTCTGCTATGCGGGACCCGGGCGGGCCTGGCAGGATCTTGAGGCAATCCAAATAGAGATCGAAACAGGCGGGTGATCTTCTAAAACAGTCCGGGACAGGAAAGGGCCGGCCCGGCACAGCAGATGCAATCAGCAAATCGGCAAAGGGGTCAGAGCAGGCCCGGCAGGTGCAGGGCGGCCACCAGCATCACCATCAGCGACGCCGCGCCGATGGCATCCTGCAACAGGGTCGAATGGGCGTTCTCAATAGTGCTTTTGATCTGTGCAATCATGGCTCAGGCCTCCTCCAATCCATTTCGCTGCTCTCCGGCAATCTTGTTGCCTCTTTGTTCTCATTTTTAAGAACGCCTGTAAAGAACTTTTTGAGAACATTTGCGAACATACGGGAACACCGCAGGACACCAAGCACCGAAGCGCTGATTAACCCACTGTAATCAAACGGATTGCCTGGTCCTGCTTCATGAGCCACAGGAGAACACGTGCCGCCTTGCCGCGCTCGCTTTCCAGCTTCGGATCGGCGGCCAGCAGCGCCCGTGCATCGCTTTGCGCCACCGCCATAAGCCCGGCCTGCCGTTCCAGATCTGCAATGTGGAATTTGGGCAGGCCGGATTGAGCCGTGCCGATCATATCGCCCGCACCGCGCATCTGCAGGTCAGTCTCGGAAATCCGGAAGCCGTCCTCCGTCTCGCGCAAGACTTCCAGCCGCTTGCGCCCGCCTTCGGTGAGCGGCGGCTGATACATCAAGAGGCAGGTCGATTCGGCGCTGCCGCGCCCCACCCGGCCGCGCAACTGGTGCAGTTGGGCGAGGCCGAATATCTCCGCCCGCTCGATCACCATGATCGAGGCATTGGGCACGTTCACCCCCACTTCGATCACTGTGGTGGCGACCAGAACCTTTGTCTTCCCTTCCTGGAATGCAGCCATTGCCGCATCCTTCTCGGCCGGCGGCATCTGCCCATGCACAAGGCCAACCGTGCCTTCGCCCAAAACTGCGCGCAGATGCTTGAAGCGCTCCTCTGCCGCAGTCAGGTCGCTCAACTCGGATTCGTCCACCAGCGGACATACCCAGTAGCACTGCCGCCCCTCGGCAATGGCCTTGCGCAGGTGGTCGACCACCTCCTGCATCCGTTCGGTGCTGATCACTGCGGTCTTGACCGGCTTGCGCCCCGGCGGCTTCTCGTCCAGCACCGACACATCCATATCGCCGTATTGCGCCAGTGCCAGCGAGCGCGGGATCGGCGTAGCAGTCATCACCAGCACATCGGCACCTTTGCCTTTCTCGGCCAGCTCCATCCGCTGGCGCACGCCGAACCGGTGCTGTTCGTCGACAATCGCCAGCCGCAGGTCGCGGAACTCCACATCCTGCTGAAACACCGCATGGGTGCCGACAAGGATATGAATGTCGCCGCGTTTTAGCGCCGCCAGTTTGGCCTTGCGCTCCGAGCCTTTGTCACGCCCGGTCAGGATCTCGATCACCACGCCGGCATCCTCGGCCAGCGGCGCCAAGCCCTCCATATGCTGCTGCGCCAGAATGCCGGTCGGGGCCATCATCACTCCCTGCCCGCC
>JBFOLS010000434.1:0-11368 GCA_040830225.1 Leisingera sp. | reverse complement strand
TACATCAGGTCGGCTCCTGTCCCGCCATCAAGCACGTCGCGGCCTGCTTCGCCGTAGATCACGTCATCCCCGGATTGCGCACGGATGAAATCGTTGCCGGACCCTCCGTACACATCGTCATCCCCAGCTCCCGCGAAGATCTTGTCGTTGCCGCCGTAGCCCAGGATCACGTCATCCGGACCATCTGATCCATCGACTTGGGTGCCGTCGTGATCCGTAAACCCGACAATGTGGTCATTCTCGGCAGTGCCCTGGACGGGCGAGGTTTCAATGGTCAGGGTTGCGGTATCCGAAATTCCGGCATCACTCTCAACGGTATAGGAGATTTCTGCAGTGACATCGCGCGGTTCACTGCCTGGCGTGACCTCGAGCAGCCCGTTGCCGAGGTAGGTTGCTGTTTCTCCATTTGCCAGAGTGAAAATGTCGCCGGTACTGACTGCGGCCCCGTCAATATGGGTCAGCGTCAGGGTTCCGCCTTCGGTCACCTCGTCGTTCGCAAGCAGGTCGACCGTCATCGCGGTGCCCTTTGCGGCAAGCTTCAGTGTATCATCTTCAGCCACCGCAACCGACAGCTCCGGCGACCGCAGCAGAACGGTCGACGTGGTATCAATACCGAGGAACGGGTCCACACCGCGTGTGTCCATGGCGCCGTCGTTGCTGTAAACCTTTGGCGCATCCGCCAAAAGCTCCATATAAAGCGCGCCGTCTTCACCGGTGGTTATCCGGTAAAACCCGCCGGCATTTGGTGTTGTGCTGTCCAGATCATGATCGGTGTTGTTGGCGCCTGCATAGACGTTGCCATCCGCATCCACGATGGTTGCGCCATATGCGCTTGCCGGAATGCCGGGCTTCACCTCGCCATCCACAATTGTTCCAGCAAGGGTTTGGGTCGTTACAATCGGTTCACCGCCCAAGCTTACTTCGGAGATGTCGATGGACACCAAAACCCCTTCGGCGCCGCTTGATCCGCCATGCGCAACGCCAAAGAAAGTTTGGGTGCCCGCATCGTACGCCAGATCCGCAAGCCCGCGGGTGGGAATACCCAGCGCAGGCATCTGGATAACTTGGGACCCGAGCGCGCCGTCCGGCCCGGTTTCCGACAAGTCATACACAACCGCTGTGGTCAGGCTGCCGTTAAAGGTCCAAAGATTGCCCTGGTCATCGACGTCGCCGATGTACGATCCCATAATTCCAGGAGATACTTTGTAAGTGGCGCCGGTAGCGTCCATCGCAATGACATCATTTCTTGCAATTGCATTGCCGTTCGCATCCATCCCGTCAGATCTGGCAAGGCCGTAGATCAGGTCGAACTCGCTGGAGTAGCCAATGGCGTTCACATTGACTGCGGCAGATGTCTCGGTTTCGGTATAGCTGTTTGTTTCCAGATCGAATTTGACGAGCTGGCCATTCAATACCTGGTAGATGAAGTTCTGGCCGGGTGCGAAGGCATCAACCGTCACCTCTCTGCCCAGGAAGGTCACCGTCTTTTCGTAAGACGGAATAACGCCTGACGTATCAAGCGACCCGTCCGCATCCGATGAGTCATCCAGAATCCTGAATTCAAGTTCGGTAGGCTGTCCGGTGCCGGTCAGATCGAAGGTGTATGTTTCGAAAACCCCGCCTTCGTGAACAAAACTCCCGATGTTTTCGCCGCCAAAAACAACCTCGATTGTGACGCTTTCGACATTGGCGGACAGGTTGGCTGCCAGGTTGAATTCCAGCTCGTAGGGGATGCCCTCAATCGTTTCGACCGTTGTCGACAAAACCGGGCTTCCACTTTCGTCGACGTCCCCCTCCCAATGATCCGAGACGGTGTATTGCCCGAACGTGAGTCTATCGTCGGTATCCTGCAGCAGGTTGGTCATGCTCGTTTCCCTCCCAAATTGTTCGGCCTCAAATCGGCGTCGGCGGTACGGTTTTCAGAAAATTCAGTTGCAGGTGCGAATACCGCGGCCGGCGGGTTGCCGTTTTCGGCCGCGGGAGCATTGATCAATAGGCACCCCTCCCATCCCAAACGGCGCGAAAAGTCCGGAATAATATGGTGATGTCAGTTCTGAGTGTGCAGTTGCGGACATAGGCCAGATCCAAATCGATCATTTCCTCGAACCCGACTTCCGCGCGCCCGGAGACCTGCCAAAGCCCCGTGATGCCAGGCAGAACGCGGTGGCGGAGATGCGCCCGCTCAGGGTACTCTGCGACCTCCTCGATCAGGGCAGGGCGCGGCCCGACCAGGGACATGTCGCCTTTGATTACATTGAAGAGCTGCGGCAGCTCATCCAGGGACCAGCGGCGGAGAAACCGGCCGACACGGGTGATCCGGGGGTCGTGTTTGATCTTCAGGCACAATCCTTCGCGGTCGCTTAGCTCCGCAAGTTGCTCTCTGTGCTCTTCCGCGTCCTGGAGCATGGACCGGAACTTGATCATGTTGAACGGGTTGCCGTCCAAGCCGACCCGCCTCTGCACAAAGAAGACGGGGCCGCGGGAACTCAAGGCGACAGCTGCCGCGGTCAGAACGATCAGCGGCCAGGCGACAGCTAAGGCCGCCAGGGAGAGGGTAAGATCGAGAAGGCGTTTCGGGCTCACACCAATCCAGGCGCGGGCTTGTTTCGGGGTTTCAATTGATGACATCGTCATTGGCAATCTCCGAATAAACAACAAACTCAGGTGGGAACGGCCAGCCACGGGTCGCCGGGCAGGGCCTTGCGCAAGACGGCCACACCCCCATGACGGGGCAGGCCGTCCAGTCGCTCGATTTGGGCCAAAACCGCGTCTTTCTGGTCAGCAGGCACCATGGCAAGAACGCCGACGTCAGATGCGGATAGAACAAACTGGCTGGACAAGCGGTCGGTCAGGCTGCCGGCCGAAATCACCACAATATCGACAGAGCGCACCAGTCTATCGATGGCTTCGCGCACCATCGGTGCCGAGACAGCCGCGTCGTTCAGATTGCTCTTCGGTCCGTCAGGCAATTCCCAGACGCCTGCTTTGCCTTTCACCACCGTGACTTCCGGGAAGTTGCCGGACAAAAAGCTCCGCCAACGGTTGGCAGACGCCGATTGAGAGGCCTGAGCGATATCCGCTTCTATGATCAGCGTGCTCATGCGCGCCCGGGCATAGCTTTCCGCAAGAGCGCGCGCCAATTCGATGGTCGGCCCTGACCCGGCCCGGGTCACAGCGATTACCGGGGCTTTTCCCACCAGCCGCGGCTTGCGAAGCGGATGCAACTGCAACTCGTTACGCAGCAGATCCGCAGCGTGCTGGTCGGTGTCTTCGGCTGCGGAGACCTGCAGGACCGGCAAGCGGTGTTTCACAGGCACCAGACTCTCCGCAAACCGCAGCCGCCCGTCCTTGAAGCCAAGGATGAGAGACATAACGAGAGCCAGGCCAGCCCCTCCGGCGAGGCCCGATGCCGCCAGCATCTTGCGGCTATCGCTCACCGGTTCTGCAGGCATCGAAGCCGGCGACATTAAAACGGCGTAGCCGGGGAGGGAGCGCCCGGATTCCAGCCTGATCACCTCAAGGGCGCGCCGCGTTTCCGCGAGCAGATCCTGTGCTTCGTTGATGTCATGCTCGACTTGGTCCAGCTCAATGCGGCGGCGGTTCAGATCCCGCGCTTCAAGCCGGGCAGCTTCCAACTGGCTTTCGACTTTCGAAAACAGGCTGCGGATTTCGGTGATGCTGGTGTCGTTTCCTTCCGCCGAAGCATTTGTAAGCGCACCGGTCTGACCCAGAACTTTGATTTGTTCACGCCGGTCCGCCAGGGCAGTTTCGATGACAGCAATTTCATCAATCAGCGCCTCTTCCTTGAGTTGGAAGCGCATGTTGCTTTGGCCGTTGTAGCCGGCCTGCAGCCCAGCCAGTTCGCTCATCAGCTTGGCGCGCTCGAAGTTGAGGTCGGCCATCGCCCGGTCCAAAAGCGTGGCCCGCATGATTTCTTCGTCAGAGGTGTCTGCTGACGCGCCCCCGCTGCTGGCTTCCAGCGCCACGATCGTGGCCGCAACTTCGGCTTTGCGTGCCGCAAGCCCATCAATTTTGGCGAGTTTCTCTATGTGGGCCTTTGTTATCGCGTTTCTGCCGTACTCGCCGCCGACCTCAAGCTGGGTTGCCCGAAGCCTGGTGAGGCGCAGCACAAGCTCTTCTTCCCGGGTGCGGAGTTCGGACAGGCGGACTTCTGATCGTGCGGCCTCTGCCTCGGTCTTCAGCTCAAGGTACGAGGTGACAACGGCATCCAGCTTGTGCTGCGCGAACTCTGCGATCCGGCTTTTGGTTTTGAGCACTATCAAGCTGTCGGAACGCTTGATCTCAATCGAACCTGACAGGTTGGAAACGCTTATGGCTTCAGCCTGTTCTGGCATCCGGGACGAAAGGGACTGAGCAGCCCGCAACATTACCGGAGGGGAGGCCACATAAGTGGTTTCAGCCTTTACGAAGCTATCGAATGTCTTCAGAACCGATCCATCTCCGGTGGCATACAGGATGTTGGATTCCTGAGGAAAAACACGGAGGATGGCCTGCGATTCATACAGCCGGACACCGGAAAAGTAGCCAGCAGCGGCCATCGCCGATCCGAGAAGCAATGCCTTGCTGCAAGTGCGTTTCCAGCGCCCTCTCATGATCCGGATAACACTATGAACCGGGTTCGGCTCGGGGGCTTCTGCCTCTGCTGCAGCAAGGTTCTGTTGCTGCAGCCCCTGCGGATGGGCGGATGCGGCTAAAACCATCCCGTCACCCGGCCGCGCGCGAGGAAAGATCGCGCTCCCAGCGCAGGGAGGTGGCGTGCCCTTCAAACATCAAGCACAGCCGCACCCAGCTCATTACAAGCAAAAAGAAAGCAATTGGCAGAGTGTCCGAACGGGACACCAGAGCACGGCGCAGCATTTTCACCGGGCTCTTCCGCTCGGGGTTGGGCTTGCCAAGCCTGGTAACCTGCTGCGCCCCTCTGAGGCTGCGCCGTCTGACCTTGATCAGCTCGGGAAGCCCGAACGGTGCCCGGGCCAAAAAGCTGCATTCAGGCACAAAAGTAACTTCCTGCTTGCCGAAACTCCGGCGGATGTATTCGTCATCAGCAATAATTTCGGGCAGAGGAAACACCCGTGCGGCGCCTTCCGGCGAGAGCGCAAACAGGCCGCCGAATTTGCCCTGGCTGAAATAGGGGTTTGAACGCCATCCGTGATAGAAAGCGCGCACGGCGGCAGAGGATTCAGATGTAATCACCTCCATCTTGCCGCAAGAGGCCAACGCGGCTCCGTTTTTCAGCGGTGCCAGCAATGCTGCCAGCGACTCGGAAGTCACATCCAGATCTGCATCAAGGCAAACGATTGGTGCTGACTTGCAGGAGGCTTCAAACCCGAGGTTCAGAGCATGGCATTTCCCGCGGCGCTCGGTCTCGATGACCTCTGCATGCGGCATGACTGCGCGCGCCCGGGCCGCTGTCGCATCGGAACATCCGTTGGCAATGACAACAACGCGGAAATCGTCAAGCGGAAGCCCTTTGGAAAGATACCAAAGAGTACGCGCGATGACCGCTTCCTCATTGTGCGCGGGAATAAGGATCGTCGCCTTCGTCATGCGGCACCGCTTTGATCTGCGGATTTGATGGCAGGCTGCTGAGCCGGCCGGTCCCAGACGAAATCCTGGATCGCGCCCAGCAGTTGCTCCAGATCGGCCGTTTCCTGAGAGACCGGGGACGGTGCCAGCTGGAAGCCGCGGCGCAATGCGCGGTCCAGTTCCCTGCGAAGGTCCTGACCATCCTGCACAATGGTCACATTGGACAGTCTTGCCATCTCATTCGCAGTGTCCTGCTGATGATCTGTGCGGTGCTCTTTGAATTTCAGGCGGCGGGGCATCAGGATGAGGGGTTTTCCGACCTCTGCAGCCGAAAGAATGGTGCCCATTCCCGCATGTGCGACGATCAGCCGGGCCTTGTCGAACTGCTCCCTGAATTCCGCCTGGCCAAGGCTGGAGACAGTTTCAATGTGCGGGAAAGAGCCAGGGCTGTCGCCGGTCTGGGCAAGCACCGGAATGCCCGGGTTGTGAGCGGCCCAACTGTCCAGGCTCGTAAGCATCCGGTCGAATGGCAGCTGTGTGCCGACAGTAGCGAAAATCATCGGTTAATCCTCATGTGATTATAAAATTTCAGATCAAGGCACCCCGGTATTCCGCCCCGGTCTTCTCAGCGACGCGGGGCCACTGGGACAGCACCCGGTCGGCCACGCCCAAGGAGAGGCGCGCCGAAATCGACAGCTCCCGGGCGTTTGCAATCGAGTCGATGAACATCGTTCGCGCGCCAAGCATCCTGGCCAGCCGGATGGCGACGAACCCGCCTGCCGCACCTGTTGACACCACGGCATCAGGACGGATGCGCAAGACCAGCCAGGCGAGGCGAAGCACGCAGGCAATCAGACGAAATGGGGTGTCCTTGTTGGCATCCGGATAAACATGCACATGTTCGGTGCCTGAGTTTTCCGAGGCCGAAGCGTCAGTTGTTGCGTAATGCACCTCGGCGCCGCCGAAGGCCGGCGAAAGATGCTGCAATTGAACCCAGTGGCCTCCGCCAGACGAGACGGCGAGAACAACGGGGCGCGTGCGGTCATGTCTAGGCATTTTCGGTGCTCCCAAGTTTTCAAATGCGGTCCTGGGTTTACCGTAACATTGGCTAAGTATTTGAAATAAATGCGTAAAAAGTTATTATTCGGATAATTCGGAGGGCCTCAGATATACCTTTGAATACTGCCCGTCTCTTTTCGTTGCGCCAGCACGTCTTTGTAAAGCTGGACTAGCCTGCTGGCCTTCGTCGTCCAAAGGCCCTCACGCAGGACCTTGTCTCTAGCTCCGTTGCCAAGCCTTTTTCCGAGCGGCGGTGAAACGGCAAGGCGGCGTACAGCTGAGGCGATTTCAGCCGCAAATTCTTGGGGCTCGGTGACAGGAATCCGGAGGCCGCAGGCATCGTTCACAATCCAGCTGGGGCCTCCTCTGTCTGCGGTTATGACAGGCAGACCATGACGCATCGCCTCATACAGCACGCCGCCTGCCGGTTCACGGAAGGACGGGAAGCAAAATGCATCATGCGTGGCGTACAGGTGTTCGACTTTTTCCCGAGGGATCCTGCCCAGGAACCGGACGCGGCCCGCAACTCCAAGGCGGTCGGCTTCTGCTCGGCAGAAGTCCAGCTCTTCCCCGGCGCCTGCACTTGTCAAAGTCACATCGGGCAGATCAGTCAGATGCCCAAGCGCCCGCACCGCGTCCCGCAGCCCTTTGGTCCGGACTGCGCGCCCCACATGCAGCAAACGAAGACGCCCAGGCACCTGATCAAATGCCCTTTCAGGCTCCACGTCATCTATCCCCAGTTCCAAGACCGGTTCGAAGCGCTTCAAGGGCATATCTCCAAGCACTTCCCGCACATACGGGGCGACACCCAGCACACAGGCTGCACGGGTATAGCTGTCGCGCAGCCAGGGATCATTGCGGAAGCGGAACGCATCAAGTTTCCGGAGACGGGTAAACAGCGGCGCACTGGCTGCTTCCGCCTGAAAGGCAGCCGGTGTGTCGAGCGCGCCGCCAAGCGGGCCGATGATGTAGGGAATGTCAAAGTGGCGCAACGGAGAGGCATAGCGGGCTGCTTGCGGCATCAGCTGATGGGCGATGTCAAAGCGTTCGCCATCGTTGCAGGCAGAGGCAATCCAGTTGCGCACCTTGCGCGAAAACACGGGCCAGGCGGGTTTGAGCATTGCATTGAGGCGCTCATGCTTCAGGGCCCAGGACGGTTCGGGCCAGGTCACAACCCTTGCTCCCGGCAATTGCGCTGCCACGCATTGGCGGCCGGGCCGCTGAAAGGTCAGTACAGTCAAGTCGGTAAGCGCGGACAAAGCCTGGGCCCATTTGAAGGCAACATAGGCTTCGCCCACATCAGTGGCGTCAACATTCGGGGCAAGCAGCAGAACCTTCATGACCGCACCGTCTGTTGCTTGCCGGATGGCCAGGCGCTGGGCAGGTCTGCTGCAACGGCCAGAAAATGGCGGGCGCGGTCCTTGGCCCCCTTTCGGTTTGCAAGGCCCAATACGGTCCAAAGCAAGGCTCTGGACAGGTTATGAAAACACAGGATTGCAAAGCAGATCATTCCAGCAGCCGGTCCTCCGTGCTTCCGGTGCAGCCGGGTTGTGCCTTCTGTCATCATGACATCCCGCTTGTGATTCAGCTTGCAAACGGCTCCGCCGCCGAAATGCGTGACTTCGGGGATCGGAACAAAGACAAGCCTCCAGCCCGCGCGGCCAAACCGGTGGCACCAGTCCGTTTCTTCCCCGTAGAAGAAGAACGCTTCGTCCAGCAGCCCGACTTCTTCCATGGCCTCGCGGCGGACGAACATGGCTGCGCCCGAGATCACGTCGACATTCAATTCAGACGAACGGTCCCAGCCGGTCATCCTGTAGCTGTCCCACCGCGCAATCCTGGTCAGGCCAAGCGCCTGCATCGTCAGGTGCTTCAAGGAGGGGAACGCGCTGCAGGACGGCTGGACCGAGCCGTCCGAGTTCAGAACCCTTGGGCCGATCACGCCGGCGTCAGGATGAGCGTCCAGCCATGCAACCGCTTCCGGCAGCACGGCGCCATGCACCAGCGTGTCGGTGTTCAGCAGCATGACAAAACGGCCACTCGCTTGCCTCAAGGCTGCGTTGTTGCCTGCGGCAAAGCCGAGGTTTTCCGGATTTTCAATGAGCTGAACGCGGGGGAATTCAGCGCGAACCATGTCTGCGGAGCCATCACTGGACGCGTTGTCGACAACAAGGATTTCAACCTCCAAGGAACCGGTCCCTGCCTCAACGGAGTGCAAGCAGTCCCGAAGCAAGTCCCGGGTATTCCAGTTTACAATGACTATTGAGAGATCCATGGCAGTGGCCTTCCTGAAGGGGTTAAAACAAACGCTGCGGCTGAATTCTGCAGGCCGCGGGAGGGGAATTAAGCGGCAGCCGGGTCTTCCCCGGGCGTGCGTCCTGCAGCCAGGCGCCAGCGCCGATGAGAAAGAAGAACAGGACAAACAAGGCGTTCCAAAGATGGACCGTTGCCGCCGCAACGCTGATCCCGAACAAGGTGAACGCCCAGGCGTGCCGGGCCCGCCGCCATTCCTGAGGCAAGCCTTTGCGCCGCCCGATGACCCAAACGAGACCGAGCAGCATGCCAACCAGCAGCAAAAACGCGGGCAGACCATAGCGTACCGCCGTCACCAGCCAGAAGTTGTCCATGCTGTCCGACATCCACGCCGGGCGCTCCCAGTCGCCCAGGCCAATCCCGAAAACCGGATGCCTGGCCACTTCCGCGGTGCCGTATTCGAACAGCAGGATGCGGTTGTAAGCGGACTGCTTGGAAAAGGTGAAATTGTTCACGAAGACGTGGAAGGGGGTTTTGGTTGAAAACAGGTCTATCGCGACATAGGCCAAGGCCATCAGGGAAAAGAGTGCGGCCCAGCGGCCCTGCACGCGGCTGAAAGCACGTTCCCAGATGGCGACAAACCCTTGCATCATCAGCACCAGGTACGGCCCGCCCGACGCCGACATGAATGTCGCAAGGCCAACGCCGAACACTTTTGCCATGCCGCCCAGATTGCTGAACCTCCGTTCGGCAACCACGAAGTAGGCCAGCGAAAAGGCCGAGGCGCAAAACACCCCGTAGAGGATCGGGTGATCAAAAGGGCCGAAAGTGCGTTCGATCCCCATCCGCGGTTCTATGAAAGGTGCGCGCGCGCCGCCGAAGGCACCTGAAATACTGTCATGAAGAATATGGATTCCGGTCAGCGCTTCGGGAACTGTGAAAAGAAGCATTGCGACCACGAGGGCGATATACGAGCGGGCCAGGGCGGCAAAATTCTCATAGGACCGGATGTACAAGCGCCCAATGAGATAGGCGCCGGCGCATTCCACGAAATAGATCCCGCCGGATTCAATCCCCTGTCCAAGCCCGCCCCATTTGATCAGCGCAAGAACGGCCCACGAGCAATGCGCCATGATCAAAATGTCAAAGACGGTGATCCGCCCCTTTTGCCCCGACAAAAGCTGCACAAGCATTGGAAGGAACAGGACAATCAGGACAACCCGGTATGCCGACAGCCTCAGCCCGCCCAGGTTGACCGACACGGCCGTCGGCAGCATGACCGCCAGGAAAAACACCGCGATGGGGATGGGAACACCGAATATTCCGCGCGAGGATGAAAGCCTAGCTGCCATTGGTCACATCCGTACCGGCCGGCGCAGCATCGCCGGGGATTCAACAAGATGCCAGCTGAGAAAGGCAAAGGGCAGAGTTGCCGCAAGGCTGAGAACTGCCAGCGCTGCCGGCCCTGTCCCCGGCAGCAGATGGACGGCAAACTGCGTGACCGGCCAGCCGTAGATGTAAAGCCCATAGGAGTAGTCTGCACTCATACGGATTTGCGGCAGACTGAGTGCCAGCCAGAGAGCGGCAAGGCAAACAGCGGAAATTGCCGCCGGCCCGGGCAGGATCATCGCGGCCAGGGCAAGGGCTGCAAAAACCTCCGGCTTCACCGCCAGGTGCAGACGCAGGCGGTACACAGCCATGCCAAGCAGAAAGGCGTAGAACAGCGGCACGAACACCGCGATGCGTCCGGAGAAATGACCGTTCCACTGCGCAGCAACGCCCGCCGCAATGGCCAGCCCCAGGACAACCAGCCCATGACGGGCAAGGCCGGAGGTTACCAGCAACGCGCAAAGACAATATGCCGTGACTTCGTGAAACAGGCTCCAAAGCGGTCCGTTCACAACGCCGGGATACGGGTTGTCTGCAAAGGCGCCTGGGATCTGATGCTCAATCGACAGCAGGGTAAACGCACGCAGGAACCATACCGCGGCTTCCTTCGGCTCCGGCGCGGCGCCGCTGGCGGATGCCAGCACAAATGTTGCCAGCAGGGCGGCCCCCAGCCCAGGGAAGATCCGCTTGGCGCGGGCTTGCCAAAAGGCGGAAACCGTCTTGCGCTCGGCACTTCCAGTGACCAGGAGACCGGACAAGAAGAAGAACAGCAAAACCGCCCACCCGCCAAGCGAACGGCCTGTCAGCTGTTCCAAAGGCTCTGCGGTGCCGGGGCCGAGCGCGAGGGGCCAGGCATGGCTCACAAGGACACAGGCTGCCAGAACAAGCCGCAGCGCGTCCAAATTGGGGGTCCGCCCCGAAGAGAGGGGTGCGGGCGGCTTCATTCCCGGACTTCCGTGATTGTCACTTTGCGCCACAACCGCTCGCGCAGGATGCGTTTCCAGGTGCCCAGGACCGACTGAACTTTCTGCTTTAAAGAAAGCTTCAGCCAGAGCGGGAAGAGCCGCTGGCCAATAGTTTCAGGCGCGGACAGGCCCACCGCTCGCATGGCCAGCGACCG
>JBFOLS010000433.1:0-7275 GCA_040830225.1 Leisingera sp. | reverse complement strand
TGCCGGCTTCTAGCGCCTCGATGATCCACTTGGGTTTGCGCCCCCTGCCCGTCCAAGTCTCTTCCGGGTTCGCGGGGTTGCGGTACTTCGGAGCAGCCTTGGATTTCTGTTTGGTCCCTGCAGCGGCGATCACTTCCGCGAGCGAAAAACCAAATTCCGAAACGGCTTCTTCTGCAGCTTGATAAGCCGACAGTAAATCCTGCTTCTCCCGCGCCTCAATCGCGGTAGCAACATCCGCCTGAAGCTGCTTCAAATCAGCGGAAGACATGTCAGTCAAATTCATTGCTCAATCCCATGGATATGTTTCGGTAAAATCGCCCATACCGCAGAAACCGGTCACGCACCACACATTCGTGGCGCGAAAATTCAGCCGCACCATCCTTTTCTGCGGCCTCTGGTATAACGGCGGGCCAGACCCTCGGAAATGAGGATATCTCCCCGGGCATTTCCGTTCAGAATTACCCGCCCCAACCCCCTGCCGTATTTATCCCGCCCTAGCAGAATAATGAAATCAACTGTTCCAGCATCAGGCGCAGCCCGCTTTCCGGACATTCGCTGCGCGAGCAAAAATCTGGAGATGATCAAACTCACAGTCTGCCGGACAGAGCGGTCATCTCGAAGCTTGGGCCGAATGGCCGTTTTCTTCATTTAGCCGCGCCTGAGTCCTTAGCCACAGATCATGCGGATCAGTGCGCGATCTTGATCAATGAGATGATGTTTCAGTGCCGCCGCGACATGCAGAACGAGTGTTATTGTGACTAAGTAGGCTGCGATCTTGTACGCAGAACGCGCTGCCCCCACGAGCCAGTCAACTTTGTCGATTGCTGGTATTGTGAACAACCCGAAGACATCTGTTGGAAACCCGGAATAGAGCGCGAGAACCAGACCGGACACGGGCACAGCGATAATTCCAGCCAGCAGAATGATATGGCTGACCTTGGAAGCAATCTCTTGGGCTTTGGGCATGTCCGCAACGGGTTTTGCGAACCCTTGGAGAATGCGATACCCGACGCGCCAGAGGGCAAGGAGCAAGACGACAACACCAATAGACTTATGGGTTCCAATCAGAGGCAGTTTCTGCGGAAGCTCCAGCCCACCGTAGGCGAGGTAGAACCCATAGCCGAGCATTCCCATAAATAGTATCGCAAAAAGCCAATGATTGATGCGGGACACAAGATTGTAGGTAGTCATGTTCTGCTCCTCCCAGGGGTAACGGAGCCGCGATGCCGATTAGCGGGTCAGTATCGCTGCGCTGGCCTTATGCATCGGTCGCGTCGTTCCGTGTCATGATGATCTCGCGGGTGATCTGCCACCGGCCACCTTCCAAAACGAAGTCGATGCTGAGCGAGATGAGCTGATAACGCCCCGTCGCACCGTTCTTGCGACTCACCACAATGTGCCCATGTGTGTCGTCGGCCTCGACCAGGTGATACTTCACCCAAGGGTTATCGTCCTTAAGCGCGCCCATGTTGTTCTTGATGAACTCCATGAACCCTTTCTTGTCATTGCGCATCAGGGTGCCGTTGTTCAGCAGAACATAGGTCTGCATGTCGCGGTGATAGAGGTTGTCCAGCACCTCGAAAGAGTGCCCTGAGACGCCATGGATCAAACCATCCAGTGTCTCTTTAACGGCGGATGCATTCGCGTGATCTTCAGTCATTGCCATTTTGAGTTTCCTTTTGAAAGCAGGTGTTTGAAGGGTTGCCGGTTGCGAGGTTCACTCGGTGGCGTAGTTGCTGAACATATCCAGCACAATTTGCCACGGCGCGTCTTCGTTCTCACGTTCTAGGACATAGATGTACGACCCTTCGAGCTCGAAGCCCTGGCTTTCGACCGAAGCTTTTGTCACGCCCTTCATAACGGCCTGTGTGCCATCGTCTGAGATGAACAAGTCCTCAACCGTGTGAGACAGTTCGCCCTTATTTTCGCTCATGAAAGTGATCGTCTGACGCGGAACCCCGTCGCGACCTTGGACCGGGCGTGCCGCAGGGGCGATCCAGAACGTGCCTTCGCCATAGAGAGCGATCAGACCAGCTGCGTTGTGTGTTGCAGCGAGTTCGTTGAAGCGGTCGTTGAAGGCGATCAGGCTCTCACGCGCTGCGCTCTGAGCCGCGGTTTCTGCGAAAGCGGGCAATGCCAGAGAAGTGATGACGGCAACAGCGGAGAGTGCGGATTTCAAGCGCATGAGCTTGTCCTTTCAAGATAGATTGTTGATTTCATAGAGTTGTGTGGGAGCGGTGCGCCTTAAGCGGCACGTGTCCCACGAATTGGATAGTTGTTTTCGGGATTGCGAATGAAGCGCAGGCCGCCCAGCAAGGTCGTCAGATCAGGGCGTGCAAATGGCGCATTCGAGATGTCAGTGACCTGAACCTGCCCGTCTGCGTTAACAACAAAGATACCGGGCTCCGCAAACGGGCGATCATTTTCTTCAGGAGACCGTGGATCGGAGACATACAAGCCAAGCTCGTGCATTTGGTCGAGGCTCAGGTCAAACCCAACCGGGAAGCTTGGCTGTACCAGAGCGATCTGATCGCTGACTTTGGGTTCAGGATCAGCGGAAACGGCTACGACATCAACGCCAAGCGCATGAAACTCCGGCAAAAGTGTTTCCAGCTCTTTCAGGTAGGCGCTGCACATCGGGCAGTGCTTGCCGCGATACACGACGACCATTTGCCAGTCACGACCGCCTTGCGGCGCACCAAGCGTCAGATCTCCGCCACCAAGCTTGGCGACGCTAATTTTCGGGAATTGGGCTCCGGCGGGAGTTTTTTGCGAAGGCATGTTTTCTGCTCCTTGCGTTTTGTGATGATCGTTATAAAATGAATCCAAGCCGAAACGTCAAGGATTTTGTAATGAACGTCACAAAAAAAGTTGGACGCCCGAAAACGTTCGACCGCGCCGAAGCTCTCATCAAAGCCATCGGGGTGTTCTGGAAGCAAGGCTATGAAGGGGCATCGATGAAGCTGCTGACCGACTCCATGGGGATCAACAGCCCAAGCCTATATGCCGAGTTCGGCGATAAGCACGGCCTCTATCTTGAAGCGATCAACAGCTATGCAACGAATGATGCCTGTACGCCTTTGGTTGCATTGGAAACTGTGCCCGACATTCGTGAAGCGGTCAGAGCGTTTTTCGAGGCTGTGATTGACTACTCGACACACCATGAAAGCGGGGCCAAGGGGTGCTTCCTCGTGTCCTGCGTTGCGACAAGTGCGGGACACGTTGAAGGAACCGCAGAATTGTTGCGTGAAGCAATCAAATCAACGGATAAGCGCATCAAAGCCCGCTTTGACCAAGAAATACAAAAGGGCAAGCTTCCGAAAGACTTTCCGAGCGCAGATCGCGCCAGGCTGATGTTCGATCTAAGGCAAGGCATGGTTTTCAGGGCGCGGGCTGGCTTCAGCGACGCCGATCTAGAAGACGACATTGAAAAATATGTCTGTTCCGTTCTCGCACAGCCCTAATGACGACATTGGAGGGGTGCGCAGCATCGGTCAAATGGGCTCTCTGCCGACCTCGGAGACAACCTAGCATTCGGCCGACGGTTATCCCTGATCAAGGCGAGGACGGCCCAAACCTGCCGTTCAGCTAGCATGTTCACCGCTGCATTGCGGTCCGTCAAAGCTGTCGTTCATGCGCGCCGTAGCATTCCCATCGAACACGGACCGCAGCACGAAAAGCCTGTTTCCGCTGCTGCGGCCCCGTAAGGCTCATTCCGCGATTTCACGCCTCGAGATCTGGCTCTGCTGCGCCCACCTGCCGCTGTACCAGCGCGCGAAGGCTGCCACATTGGGCTCCAGATCCGGCTGGAACCGGCCGGGCTGCGCATCCGGGCAGGCCAGGCCCCTCTGCTGGTTAACCAGCGCTTCGATGTCCTCTTTCAGCGCCGCATCCATCCGCTTGAGATAGGCTTCGGACTTTTCGGCGAAATCGGCCAGCGCGAAGGTCTCAGCCGGGAAACAGGAGGTCTGCACGACCCGGCATCGGGAAGCGCCGAGCGGATAGGCTTCGTAGCACCACAACGCGTCGCGGTTGGCGGCAAAGGCCATATTCGGAAAGACCCAGGTGTAGCGCGCGCCCTCCCGTGCCTTGCCGGTCAGCCCGGGGATTTCCGGCAGGGATTTGTCCTGATCGCTCTCCAGCAGGCCGCCGGTGCCTTCGGTGGCGCCGAACTGGCTGGCATAGGCGCCTGTGACGCGGTCGGCAGCGTCCGGCTTGGCATAGACGCTATCGATAG
Source organism: Leisingera sp. (assembly GCA_040830225.1). GTDB lineage: Bacteria > Pseudomonadota > Alphaproteobacteria > Rhodobacterales > Rhodobacteraceae > Leisingera. Next base: position 3,038 of record JBFOLS010000433.1, on the reverse strand, counting down.
AGTCCGCATGGACAAAGGGGAGGTGATAATATTCGTTGAAAACCTCGAGGAAGATCTTCCAGTTGCAATCCACCTCCACCTCCTGACGGCGGACTGTGACCAGCTGGTCCATCGGCCAGGGGCTGTGCAACGCGGCGAAATCGCCCAGGTGTTCATCCAGACCGGGCGCATCCGGCGAGAGGCAGACAAAGGCAAAGCCCAGCCGCTCCTCAGCCCGGTAGGACACAAGGCCGTAGCTGGATTTGTCGAAGCCTTCGGCCCGCTCCATATGCGGCGCGGCGGCCAGTCTGCCGTCCAGGCCGTAGAACCAGGAATGGAACGGGCAGCGCAGGCCGTTGCAATTGCCGCTGCCGCCGGCAAGCCGTGCCCGCGATGGCGGCAGGTGTTGGCATGGGCGCGCAGCCGGCCGGATTTGTCGCGCAGCAGGATGATGTTCTGGCCGGCGATATCCATGGTGATGTAGTCGCCGGGATTGGCGACGGCATCGGCCCGGCCGACACCGATCCAGCCGTTGCGGAACACGGTGTCCGTCTCGGCCGCGGCGTGGCTGTCCGAAGTGTAGTAGACCGGCGGAATGGACGAGGCGGCTTCGGCCGGGCGGGCGCATTTGTCCAGGGCGGGGTCATGCAGGCTGGTCATTGCTGTGCGCCTCCGGCCTGGCGGCTTCGGGCCGTTGCCGCGTCGGTCAGCGGCACCCGGACACCGGGCTGGATGATGGCCGGGTCATAGGCCGGGCGGGCAAACACCTCGCGCACCATACCGGCAAAGAAGGAGAGCGGCTTGCTGGGGAAATCCGGGTCAAAGCTGGACTGATCCCAGCGCTCGCAGAATTCGGCGCAGTCATCGAAGTAGGGGCTGCCGCGGTGGGCCTCGCGTTTGTCAGGATTGGCGCCGACATGCTCGCCGAAATAGAGCAGTTGGAAATCCCCGTGCGTGCGGATGCACCATGTCACCTGCTCGCGCAGGAAGGGTTTCAGGATCGCGGCGGCATATTCGTCGTGATTGTGCGGCGCATAGATATCGCCAATGTCATGCAGCAGGGCCGCGACGATCCAATCGGTGTCCGCCCCGTCCTGCCAGGCGCGGGTTGCCGATTGCACCGAATGGCCGAGCCGGGTGACCTGATAGCCGGAGAGGCTGGTATCGAGCTGCTCCAGCGCCGCGAGCAGGCGGTCCGCCGTGCCCTGGCAGAACTCTCGCTCGAGTGTGTCGAGAAAGGCATAATCCTCCTTATCCCCGTCCTTCATCTGTTTGAACTTCACCTGGTCCATTGCACTTCCTTCGATTGTGTCTCGTGGGTCAGCAGGCGCAGATTTGCGCATTCTGCGGGAGCATCCCCGGATCAAAGGTGATCGACAAATCAATCTTTTTGCGCCAAAGGCATAAGTCATTGTTATGGATAAGGTGCTGCCGCATGACCTCGAAACTGCCGCCTCTGGCCTGGTTCCGCGCCTTTGAGGCGGCGGCGCGGCATCTGAACATGACCGCTGCGGCGCAGGAGCTCGGGCTGACCCAGCCGGCGGTCAGCCAGCAGGTCCAGCTGCTGGAGCACCGTTTCGGCATGACGCTGTTCGAGCGGCGCCCGCGCGGGCTGGCGCTGACCGATGCCGGCAGGCGGCTGCTGCCGCAGGTCTCGGAGTCGATCGGCGGGCTGTCGCGGCTGATTGCCGAGTTCGACACATCGCAGACTGCGCCGCGGCTCAGCATCGCCGCCAGCGCCAGTTTCGCGCGCAGCTATATCACGCCGGTGCTGCCCGGCTTTCTTGGGGCGCATCCCAATCTGCGCGTCCGGGTCCGGACCACGCTCTGGCATGATGATTACCTGAACTCGGATGCGGATCTGGAAATCCGCTTCGGCTCCAGCAGCCTGGCGGGAAAAGGCGCGGCCGAGCTCGTCCGGGACCGGGTTGTCGCGGTCTGCGCGCCGGATTTCTTTGACGCGCCGCCGGACTGGGCCGGCATCTGCGCCGCGCCGCGGGTGCAGACCGCGGCCATTTCGGAGACTTGGGACAGATGGGCGGCGGCGATGACGCTCCCGAAGCCGGAAGGAGAGGTGCATTTGGTGGATTCCCACGGGCTCGGCATCGATTTTGCCCTTGGCGGCGCCGGGGTGGTGCTGACCAGCCTGCTCCTGGCGGCGCCTCACCTGCTGGATGGCACGTTGACCTTGGCGCACGGAGGATATGTGGAGGCCAATGAGCGGTACTTTCTGTCCAGCCGCGAAGGTGTCGAAAACCCCTACGTAAAACCGCTGGCCGAGCAGATCCAGCGGCAGGCCCGCCGGATGATGCAAACAGCGGCGGATCGGTTCTTTCCGGCGCCTGCGGGCAAATGAGCACCGCCAATGTTCCCTACTCATACTGCGGAGAACGGCGTTCTTTTCCGGCGGCAAGCAGCACCGCAGCCATGAATATCAAGGACGGGATGAGGGTAAATTCCAGCCAGTCCAGGCGTTTGGCAAGCCAGCCTCCGATCAGCGGCAGTACAAATGCAATGCCGTAGCCGACCAGAGTCATCCCCGCGCTCAGCCGGGTGACTGCATGCCCTTTGGCGATCACCGCCGGCAGTGAAACCAGCAGGATCAATTCTACCGAAGCCGCAAAGCCGGTGAGCAGCGCGGCCGTCCAAGACGCCCAGCCGGACAGGAAGGCAAAGCCTGCGAGCCCGGCAATAGACAGCATGGCCGATGCTGCAATTGGTCCTTGTCGGCCGATCCACCGTGGTACCGCCAGAACGGCAAGTGAGGCGAGAAGCGGCGTGGCGTTGTAGGCAAAGAGCAAGCCGGCCAGGGCCTCCGTCTCGCCCCGGCCCTGCAGGATGGCTCCGACGTAGGAATTGATGACGTAGAAGGCCACGACCGAACCGGCCAGAAGCGCCCCGTACCGCCAGACATGGCGGTCGGTCCAGCGTGGCAGCGATTCCGCCGGAGACCTTTGGACGGCGGCACTCTCCGGCGGATCACTCTCCGTTTCGGGCGTCCGGACCAGGGCCGCCGCCACTGCAATCAGCACAATCGGCACCGACCAGAGCCGCCGCGC
>JBFOLS010000432.1:0-2031 GCA_040830225.1 Leisingera sp. | reverse complement strand
TGCGGGCGGGCCGGTCACGGTCCTGTCGCAGAACTACAGCGCCATGTCGCGTGAAATGTCCAGCTGGTTCGAGGCGCATGTTTGGGGCAAGGACAGCAACTTCCGCGCCATCAAGGGGACCGTTACCGCGGCGATCTTTGTTGAAGGGCTGGCCCGCATCCTCACCGAATGCGGCCATCAGCTGGAGCAGGAGGAGGCTGCCGCAGGCATCGATATCAGCGGCGAGCAGGCCATCCTGGCGCAGTTGACCGAGGTTCAATTCGATAAGGCCAAAGACAGCCTCAAGGACGTCCGCTTCGAGGCCGGCCGCATTCAAAAGGCCTGCCTGACCCTGCACCGCCACTTCATGGCGCTCACCACCACCCGGGTGCTGTGCAAGATCGAATGCGCGCGGCTGGGGAATGTCGGGGAATCGCTGAACTCGATCATTGACGAGCTGGGGCAGTTCCAGGACCGGATCTCGGTGCGGCTGGAGAAGATCTCCGAACTCAGCGCCGCACTCAGCGAGGAAGGGTAAGGGCGCCCGGCAGGCGCCGCTCTGCGAGGGTTTGGGCGGCAAGGACCGCCTGCCGCTGCTTCTGTTGCAGAACCCTTTTGTTGAATGGTCCGTTTCGCCTTGCCGCCGCGCCGCCGATTGGCGACAAGCAAGGCAAACAGCGGGGCAGCAGAGACAGCATTGATTTCCTTCATTGCCGCATTTTCCAGGCTTGTGATCAGGCTCGGGACCTGGCTTTGGGCCTTGCACTGGCCGGCCTCCAGGCACACAAGCTGACGCGCAAGCTGCGCAATTGGCGCGGGCAGCGCTGCGCGGCTAAAGAAACCTGAAGCGAAAGACTTTATCAGCGTTCAGACCTCTTTCATTCCCTGCTGCCACGCTTAATCTGGGCAGGGACAGGACACTAGGGACGGCGGATGAAACGGCTGCGCAACCCCCGCACGGGGATACATCAGGGTGATGCCGAAGTGTTTTCGGACTTCGAGGAGGGCGGCGAGATGTGGACCGGTTCCGGCCCGCGCGAGCGGCGCAAGGCAGTGGTCTTCGACGAGGCCTTTGCCAGTCCCCCGGCGGTGCAGGTTGCGGTGTCGCTTTGGGACATGGACACCTCCGCCGCAATCCGGGCCGAGCTGGTGGCGGAGAATGTCACCTGTGAAGGCTTCGAGATCGTGTTCCGCACCTGGGCCGACAGCCGCGCTGCCCGGCTGCGCGCGTCCTGGCTGGCGATCGGCGACTTACCCCATGCCGATGATTGGGATGTGGACTGACCAGCTGCTGCGCGGCTGGTGTCACAAAACCTTTTCTTGTGCTGCGGCGGAGGACTGTGCATCTCTCGCGTGTAAGATAAGCAGCCCATGCGAGGTTCCCCTGTGACCGGTGATCTGGACATTTTCCTGAAGGCAGCCGTGCATATGGCAGAACTGGCCCGGCCTGTTGCCCGCACAGTCTGGGAGCAGCCGGGCAGGGCGGGTTTCAAGGAAGACGGCTCGATGATTACCCGCGCCGATCTGGAGATCGAGCAGCTCTGGCGCGCCTTCCTGCAGGAGCAGTTTCCGGATCACGGCATCTGGGGCGAGGAATTCGGCGGCGATCAGGCAGCCGAGGGCTGGACCTGGGTGCTTGATCCGATCGACGGCACCCGCCACTTCGGCATGGGGCTGCCCGGCTTTTCAACCTTGATCAGCCTGTGCTGCGACGGGGTTCCCGTGCTTGGCGTGATGGACCTGCCCCTGGGCAGCGCCTGCTTCAGCGGTGTCCGCGGCGGGGCTGCGCTGCTGAACGGCCGCCCGCTGCAGGCTTCCGGTGCGGACCGCCTGGCCGCTTGCCAGGCGGCCATCGCCAACCACGACAGCTTCACCGGCGGGTCCCCCCCGAGCTTCCACGCCCTTCGCGAGACAGGGCGGGGCAGTGCCTTTTTCGCAAGGTTCGCCCCCCATAGGGCCCCTGCGCAGGGCCAACTGGGCCGAGCCAACAACGGCACCCATCGGGGGGGGGGCGGTATCTGTGCCCCGGGTGCGATCCTGGAGGGGGGCGGG
>JBFOLS010000431.1:0-3788 GCA_040830225.1 Leisingera sp. | reverse complement strand
GGCGGATTGGGCATGGGCGGCGGCGGCGGCGGCGCGATCTCGGGCCGTGCTGCGGCAACCGCGCTTGGCAAGGTGACCTGGCTGCTGGCAATCGCCTTCATCTGCACCTCGATCACCCTGACCATCATGGCCGCACAGAAATCCGCAGGCTCCTCGGTGACCGACCGCCTGGCGGTGCCGCAGTCTGAGGAAAGCGAGACCCCGGCCGCACCGGCGCTTGGCAGCGATCTTCTGCCGCCCAGCGAGGGCGACAACGCGCCGCTGGTGCCGAGCCTGGACTGATCCACTACAGCTTGACGGGTTCTTAGGAACGGCAACAGCATCTTGCGGTTCCCTTGCGCTGCGTGCGCGAATCCTTTATATATGAAGTCCCGTGATGCAGCGGTTTTTGGAGCCTTTCCAACATCCGCCGGGCAGCTTGATTCTGACTTCTCACGGGGGCAGCCGAACAAACATGGCGCGTTTCATCTTTATCACTGGCGGTGTGGTTTCATCCCTGGGCAAGGGCCTGGCCTCTGCCGCATTGGGCGCCCTGCTGCAGGCCCGCGGCTACTCGGTCCGCCTGCGCAAGCTGGACCCCTACCTGAACGTCGATCCGGGCACCATGAGCCCGTTTGAACACGGCGAGGTGTTCGTCACAGACGACGGCGCCGAGACCGACCTCGACCTGGGCCATTACGAGCGCTTCACCGGCGTGCCGGCCCGCAAGACCGACTCGATCTCCTCCGGCCGGATCTACACCAACGTGCTGGAGAAAGAGCGCCGCGGCGACTACCTGGGCAAAACCATCCAGGTGATCCCGCACGTCACCAATGAGATCAAGGACTTCATCTCCATCGGCGAGGATGAGGTCGACTTCATGCTGTGCGAGATCGGCGGCACCGTCGGCGACATCGAAGGCCTGCCCTTCTTTGAAGCGATCCGCCAGTTCGCCCAGGACAAGCCGCGCGGCGAGTGCATCTTCATGCATCTGACCCTGCTGCCCTACATCAAGGCCTCCGGCGAGCTGAAGACGAAGCCGACCCAGCACTCCGTGAAGGAACTCCGCTCCATCGGCCTCGCGCCTGATATTCTTGTCTGCCGCTCCGAAGGCCCGATCCCGAAGAAAGAGCGCGAGAAGTTGGCGCTGTTCTGCAACGTGCGCCCGGATTCGGTGATTGCTGCGCAGGATCTGAAGTCGATTTACGAGGCGCCGCTGGCCTATCACCGCGAGGGCATGGACCAGGCGGTTCTGGATGCGTTTGGCATCGCACCGGCGCCGAAGCCGAACCTGGACCGCTGGGAAGATGTGGCCGACCGCATCTACAACCCCGAAGGCGAAGTCAAAGTGGCCATCGTCGGCAAATACACCCAGCTGGAGGACGCCTATAAATCCATTGCCGAGGCGCTCACCCACGGCGGAATGTCGAACCGTGTGAAAGTCAAGGTCGAGTGGGTCGATGCCGAGCTGTTCGACAAAGAGGACGCAGCCCCGCATCTGCAGGGTTTCCACGCGATTCTGGTCCCCGGCGGCTTTGGCGAGCGCGGCACCGAAGGCAAGATCAAGGCAGCCCAGTACGCACGCGAAAACAACGTCCCCTATCTGGGCATCTGCCTGGGCATGCAGATGGCGGTGATCGAGGCCGCGCGCAATGTTGCGGGCATTTCCGAGGCCGGTTCCGAGGAATTCGACCACGAAGCCGGCAGGAAGCGCTTTGAGCCGGTGGTCTATCACCTGAAGGAATGGGTGCAGGGCAACCACAAGGTGAGCCGCAAGGCTGATGACGACAAGGGCGGCACCATGCGGCTCGGCGCCTATGACGCCACCCTGGCGGAAGATTCGCTGGTCTCGAAGGTCTATGGCAGCAGCCATATCGAGGAACGCCACCGCCACCGCTATGAGGTGGACATCAAGTACCGTGAGCAGCTGGAAGCCTGCGGCCTGAACTTCACCGGCATGTCGCCGGACGGCCGCCTGCCGGAAATCGTGGAGTGGAAGGACCACCCCTGGTTCATCGGCGTGCAGTTCCACCCGGAGCTGAAGTCCAAGCCCTTCGCGCCGCATCCGCTGTTTGACGACTTCGTGCGCGCGGCCAAGGACACCTCGCGGCTGGTTTGATTCCCGGCTGGCGGGGCTCCCGCCAGTTCCGGATCACTCAAAGAGTGATCCTCGCTTGTTGGGCCCGGCGCCGCTTTGCGGCGCAGGGAGAAAACAGAAAAAGGCGGGCCACCGGCCCGCCTTTTGCATTTTGACTGACTTTCGGGATGCGGCTTAAAAACCGTGCATCCGCTTGGCCCATTGATAAGCCACCACCAGCCCCTTCATCCGCGGCAGCATGTAAAGGGAGGCCCCGACCGTGATCACCGACATGATGATCGCCAGGGTCCAGGGGTCCGGGCGCAACTGGGTGTAGACGATGTGCAGCGCAAAGCCGAGGATGTGGCCGACCACCAGGATGGTCAAATAGGCCGGCCCGTCGTCAGCGCGCTGATGGTGAAGCTCCTGACCGCATTCGCTGCAGCTGTCGTTCACCTTGAGGTAGCTGTGCAGAAGCTTGCCGCCGCCGCAATTCGGACAGCGCAGGCGCAGGCCCTTCCACAATGCGGGCTTCAGCTCCCGCTGCTCCTTTTGCACCAGATCAGTTCCGGACATCGCACGTCTCCTTGGGTTTGGCGCCTGATACAGTGATTCCGCAATTGAATGCAATCAATATGCGATCATTGATGTTGCATTTATTGCTGCACTCTGACATTGAACCAATCAATCACGGTACAATATGCCGGGCCGCCGGCGGGAGAAGCTGCAGATGAAACAATGGTCTCCGACCCGGCTGGAAGGCGAAAAACCCCGCTACCTGGAGATTGCCGAAGCGATCAAGGCGGACATTGACGAGGGCGTGCTCTCCCCCGGCGACCGGCTGCCGCCGCAGCGGCGTGTGGCGCAGGATCTCGGCGTTGATTTCTCCACCGTGTCGCGGGGGTACGCAGAAGCGGTGCGGCGCGGCTATATCGAGAGTTTTGTCGGCCGGGGCACCTTTGTGAAAGCCCTGGATGCGCTGCCCGAACGCCCCGATCCGCGCCGGGCGCTGGAAGAAGACCCGATGATGAACATGCCGCCGGAGCCTGATGATCCGGCCCTGCTGGCGCGGATGCGGCAAGGGCTGGAGCATGTCTCGGCCAATCTCCTGCCCCTGCTGCGCTACCAGTCGGTGACCGGCAGCCCGCAGGACCGGGCCCTTGCGGCGGGGTGGATGCAGGCCAACGGGCTGCATTGCGCGGCCGACCGGCTGGTGATCACGCCCGGGGCGCACGCCAGCCTCTATGCGATCCTGACTGTTCTTTGCGAACCGGGCTCGACCGTGCTGTGCGAGGATGTGACCTACCCTGGACTGCGTTCCATCGCGGCGCGCCAGGGGGTGCGGCTGATCGGGCTGGCCGGGGATAAGGACGGCATCCTGCCGGATGCGCTGGAAAAAGCCATCACCGACCACTGGCCCGCGGCGCTGTACCTGAACCCGACACTGCAGAACCCGACCACCAGAACCATTCCGGCCAAACGGCGGCAGGAGATTGCCGCGGTGCTGCAGAACCACGATCTGACGCTGATCGAAGATGATGCCTATTGCTTTGTCGACAACGGCGCGCCGCAATCGATCAGCAGCCTGATCCCGAACCTGGGCTGGCATATCGCGGGCCTCTCCAAGTGCTTTGGCGCCGGGCTGCGGCTGGCCTATACCACGGTGCCGAAACGCGCCCTGCTGGGGCAGTTCAGCCAAGCGCTGCGGTCGATGCATGTGATGGTCTCGCCG
>JBFOLS010000430.1:0-2604 GCA_040830225.1 Leisingera sp. | reverse complement strand
GGGCTCCCATTCAGGACAATATCCAAATTTGCAAGATTTCCTGTTTCATCCAAAGCCATCAGGCCGTGGCTCTTACCGCCGAGAAGATCGGTCCATTGTTCCAGCCAAACAGTAGCCAACACGCTGCCCCCTCATCACGTTTCAAAATCACCGTGACTGGCTCGATCCTGGCCTCTGTGGTGAAATGCTAAAAGGGAACCGCTGCGGCTAATGATAATTGGCGAAGAGATGTTTGAACATTGCCCCAAGCGCAGTCAGCGAGCAGGCTCACGCTTCTGGCAGCAAAGCCCTGCAGTCCATTTGCACTTCTTACACATTCAATACTTCAAATACGGCCCGAAGTAAATCTCGCCGAACCTGCACGGGCGTGATCAGTTGTGTCCGCAGAGGGCTGCGAAATGCGTGACCCAGTCTTCCCTTGTGCGGGAACCGGGTTTTGCGTCAGATATTTCGCATGAAGCATTTGAAGAAAAAACTGCCGCCTCTGACCTCTCTAGTGGCCTTTGAAGCCGCGGCCCGTCTCGGGTCATTCACTGCCGCGGCAGAAGAGCTGAACGTGTCCCGCGAAGCGGTAAGCCGCCAGATACGCGCTCTGGAAGCCCATCTTGGGGTGACGCTGTTTGAGCGTGATGCCAACCGGGCTGCAATGGGCCCTCTGGGCGAACAGTTTTTCAGCACGGTTTCTCCCAATCTCTGGGCCATCGCTTCAATCGCTCAGGACCTGGCCGGCGAAACTGCAGAAGAGAACCAAGCCACGGCTGAACTGTTGCCATTGCCTGACAACGACGAACTTCCGACCCTGCTGATTGTCGATGACTCGCCCCAGAACATCCATCATCTGCATGGGTTGCTGCGCGACAGCTACCGGGTGATTGCCCAAACTTCCGGCCGGGATGCGCTGTCATATCTCTCGGGTGAAACCGCCGACCTGATCCTGCTGGATATCCGTATGCCCGGCATGGATGGCTATGAAACCTGCCGTCAGATCAAGGCCACCGCCAGCCTAGCCGGTATCCCGGTAATCTTCGTCACGAGCCTGGATGATCCTGCCGACGAAACCCGCGGGCTTGAGCTTGGCGCCTGCGATTTCATCTCCCGGCCTGTCGTGCCGGCGGTTCTGCGCGCCCGGATCCGCACCCATATCGAACTGCGCCAATCCACTGCAGCATTGGCCAATCTTCTGTCGCGCCGGGCTGACAGGTTGGAGAAGGCCGAGGGTGTTCTGGCCCGCCTGGCCAGTGAGATTGATCAGTTCCGCTCGTCCTGAAGGGCTTCGGAAAGCACCTCTAGCGCCGTCAATGCCGCCGGGAAATCAAGCCTTTCCAGTTCTTTAATCAGCTTCATTCCCAGTCGTTGGTGCGATGCCCTGCGGCAGGTTTGCAGCAAGTCCTGCGCCGCGCCCAGCGCAGCAACATCGTGGCTTTTGATCAGGTGGACCAACTGGGCGATCGAGGGGGCAACCGGTGATCCGTCATTTGCAGCTTCCGGTCCGGCATCGTTCAACTCAAGCAGAAGGGCCTGCATGAGAGGAAGCAGGTCCTTTGCATCAGCTTTCCCCGCCTCTGCCAATCCGGCTTCCTGCGCCAGCTGTCCAGCACCAACAGTGCCGGCTGCACCACGGATCACATGCAGCAAGTCTGCGATGCTCTCGGCCGTCTGGGCCTGATTGGGCTGTGACAATTGTGCGGACCATTCCTCAAGCCGCTGTCGGAACCGCGCCAGGTTCTGCTGAAAAAGCTCTTCGTTGCCGCCGGCGTAGAACCGGCCCCGGGCCTTGTCTATTCCCGCTTCTGGCCGGCCGGACCCTGAAAGCCTTACCAGAACCTCCTTCAACCGCGCTGGGTCGATCGGCTTGGACAGAAAGTCGGCAAACCCGGCCTCGGCGCAGCGCCGGTGTTCCTGCGAGGTCGCGTTGGCAGAGGCGGCAACCACCGGTGAAAGCGCTGCGCCATGCTTGGCCTTCAACACCTGATATGCCTGGTGCCCGTCCATCAGCGGCATGTGCAGGTCCATCAGGATCAGGTCCGGCATGGCATCGGCTACCTGCTCAACCGCTTCAAGCCCGTTGCTGGCCGTGCGCACCTGAGCGCCGAGCCCTTCGACCAGTGCCACGAAGACCGACAGGTTGATACGGTCGTCCTCTACTGCAAGCACTTCGCAGCCCGCAAGCGCATTGGAAAGCTCCTGTGGCCGCTCATTGTTTTGCTCCAGGTCGTGCAATGCGGTCAGGAACTCTTGGTGAGTGACCGGAAGATCGATGTGTTTGCTCAAGCTGCTGATTGAGCCGGGCCTGGAAACAGTGATGGAGTCTTTCCGAACCCTGACCTGAGGCACCGATGGGTTTTCGACCAGTGTATACCCTGCCCGTTCGGCCATGACCCGGATTTGCTGCAGCGGATTCGCTGTACCGGAAAGACACAATTTCCCAGCGGGCTTACTGGCAGGCGCGGGCATTCGGCAAGGCACAATGATCTGCAGGGAGAAACAGGATCCGTCGCCCTTGGTGCTGTCCACCTCCACGTGCCCGCCCATTTGCTGAGCCAAGCGGTGGGCGATAGACAGGCCGAGCCCAGTGCCGCCGTACTGCCGGGTGGTGGAGTTGTC
>JBFOLS010000429.1:0-5726 GCA_040830225.1 Leisingera sp. | reverse complement strand
CGGCGGCATCGCACTTGGCCTGGCCGCCGCCGCCCTGCAGCGCCAGCTGGTGCAGGTTTGGTCCCAGGCCCGGAGCCGCCGCCAGCCGGCTGTGGCACAGGCCTAGACCAGCGCGGCAACAGCTGAACTGATCCGGCTCAAGGCCTCGCGCAGCTCCGCCTCGGAGGTGGCGTAGGAAATCCGGAAGTAAGGTGAAATGCCAAAGGCCCGCCCCGGCACCACCGCCACATGGTGATGGTCCAGCAGGTAAGCGCAGAAGTCCGCATCCGTTTCCAGCAGCTTGCCCTCGGGCGTGCGCTTCGCCAGCACCCCAGCGCAATTGGCAAAGGTGTAAAACGCCCCCTCCGGCACCGGACAGTCAATCCCCTCCATGCCATTGAGCGCCTCCACCACCAGATCGCGCCGTGCCTGAAAGCTCGCCCGCCGCTCAGCCAGCACCTCCTGCGGTCCGTCCAAAGCCGCCGCGGCTGCCGCCTGCGACACCGAAGACGGATGCGAGGTCGACTGCGACTGCACCACTTTCATCGCGTCAATCAGATCCTTCGGCCCGCCCGCATAGCCCAGCCGCCAGCCGGTCATCGCATAGGCCTTGGAGACGCCGTTGATGGTCAGCACCCGGTCCTTCAGCCGGGGCTCCACCTGCGCGGGCGTGGCAAATTCAAAACCGCCATAGGTAATATGCTCATACATATCATCCGCCATCAGCCAGACATCCGGATGCCGCAGCAGCACCTCCAGCAAGGGCTTGTAATCATCCGCGCTGTAGCCCGCCCCCGCTGGATTGGACGGTGAGTTCAGCAGCAGCCAGCGGGTGCGCGGAGTGATCGCCGCCTCCAGCTTCGCCGCGGTCAGCCTGAACCCTGTCTCGCTGCCGCAAGGCACCAGCACCGGCTCGCCGCCTGCAATCCGGATGATATCGGAATAGGACGTCCAATAGGGCGTCGGCACGATCACCTCATCACCCGGGTTGAGGCTGGCCATGAAGGCATCAAACAGAATTTCCTTGGCGCCTGTTCCGGCGATGATCTCGTCCAGCGCATAGTCCAGACCGTTGTCGCGCCGGAACTTGGCCTGGACTGCCTGCCTCAGCGCCAAAGTGCCTCCAAGCGCCGTGTATTTGGTCTCCCCCGCCCGCATCGCGGCAGCGGCAGCATCCTTGATGTGGTCCGGCGTGTCGAAATCCGGCTCGCCCGCGCCAAGGATGATCACCGGCGCGCCCTGGCGTTTCATCTCCGCCGCCTTGGCGCCGATGGTCAGAATTTCCGAGACCTCAAGCGGGTCAAGGCGGCTTGCGCGGCGGAATTGGGCCATAGCGGAGGCTCCTTGCTGGTTCTGGCGCTGCCAGCATGAAACGCGCGCGGCCGCAGGAATACCGATCGATTGCGACAGAAACCATTCCGGTTTGGCATCTATCGCTCAGGGCAGGCGGAACCCTTCAATCAGGTTTGGCTCTCAACTGCTTGCGCATCCAGGCCTCCAGCTTCTGCACTGCCTCCGGCACCGGCCCGTGCGGGCGCACCAGGTAATAGCGTTTGCGCGAGGCCAGCGAGGGCCCTGGAATCCGCAGCAAATCCCCCGCCGCAATCTCCCGCGCGACCATGTCATAAGGCACAATCGCCGCCCCCAAACCTGCCGCTGCCGCTGCAATCACCATCGAATGCTGATCGAAATAGCGTCCGTCCTGCCGTGGCGTGCCCGCCAGCCCGGCACGCTCGAACCACTCCGCCCAGGACCCGGCCCGGCTGTCCAGATGCAGCAACGGTGCCTGTGCCAGATTGGCCGCCAGCTCCAGCTGATGCCCCGCATAGAACCCCGGCGCGCAAACCGGCACCATCTCCTCGCCGAACAGCGGCGCCATATGGGTCCCCGGCCAGTTGTCCAGCCCGTAATGCACCGCAAGATCAAAATTCTCGCGGGCAAAATCAAACGGCTCCAGCCGGGTGGAGAAGCTCAGCTCCACTTCCGGATGACGGTCAAAGAAGTCCGGCAGCCGCGGGATCAGCCACAGATTGGCGAATGCCGGCAGCACCGCAATCCGCAGGGCCGAGCGCCCAGCACCCGCCGCAGCAGCCTTCTGCAAGGTCGCCCTGAGCCCCGCCAAATCCAGCTCCAGATCCGCCGCCAGCCCCTGCCCCGCAGGCGTCAAAACCACCCCGCGGCCCGCGCGCTGGAACAGATCAAATCCCAGATCCGCCTCCAGCTCCTTCACCTTCTTGCTGACCGCACTTTGGGTCAGCCCAAGCTCCTCGCCCGCGGCAGTGAAACTCTGATGCCGCGCGGCGCTTTCGAAACAGCGCAGATGGGTCAGGCTCGGCAGCCGCATCTCAATTCTCCTCCAGCTGAGAAACCAGCCATTCGCGGAACTTGATCATCGGATACTCCTCTGGCTGATCCGCAGGCCAGACCAAAAAGTATTCCCCCAAGCTCACCGCGCCCCCCTCCATTGCCAGCGCCAGCCTCCCTTGGGCTATTTCATTCTCTGCCAGGAAGTCCGGCAGCAGTGCCACCCCCAGCCCATGCACCGCACCCTGCGTCATGGCCGAGGACTGGTCAAACAGCATCCCCTTCAGTTTCTGCGCCGGCACATCATGCAACTGAAACCACTGCTCCCAGCAATCCGGATGGGTCTCCAGATGCAGAAGCGGATAATCCAGCAATTCTGCCGGAGACGCCGCCGACTCCGCCATCAGCCCCGGCGCGCAGACCGGCAGCACGTGTTTCGGCATCAACGGCAGATACTCCACCCCCGGCCAGTCGCGGGTGCCGTAATGAATCGCCGCCTGCGCCGTGCCCCCATCAAAGCTGAACGGCAGGTTATGCGTGTGCAGGTTCACCGTGATGCCGGGATGCGCGGCAGCGAACTCCCGCAGCCGAGGCGCCAGCCAATGCAGGCCAAAGGAGGGCAGGATCGACAAGGTGAAGCTGCCGCCGTCCGGATTGGCCCGGAGTTTGACCGAGGCCTGCGCCAACCGCGTCAGCACCGCCCGCGCCTCCTTTGCAAAGCCGGTTCCCGCCGGCGTCAGCTGCATCCGCATCTGGTCGCGGGCAATCAAATCCACTCCCATCTGCTCCTCCAGCTGCTTCAGCTGGCGGCTGATGGCGCTTTGCGTCAGCGACAGATCCTCTGCCGCGGCAGAGGCACTGCCGAGCCGGTCCACGGCTTCCAGCGCCAGCAGCGAGGGGATGGAAGGCAGAAAACGGCGCGGCGCTATCATATGATCTTAACTCATGGCTTCACGATTTAGTTTCATTAGCAATCCAAGCGCGCAGGTGCAAATTCTATATCAGAACTGCTGCCTGCGGGACATCCGCAAACCCAGCACTAAAGCTTTCCTCATGCCCTTCCTTCTATGACAAGGACGCCAATATGCCCCATTCCGACATCCTCTCTGCTGCAGGCCTGACCAAATCCGAGCTCACCGGCGGCAGCCTTTCCGTCACCACACCGGTGGACGGCGGCGAGATCGCCCGCCTGAAAACCCACAGCGTGGCAGAAGCCGAAGCGCAGATTGCCGCCGCCAAGGCCGCCTTTAAATCCTGGCGCATGGTTCCGGCTCCGCGCCGCGGCGAACTGGTCCGCCTTCTGGGCGAGGAACTGCGCCGCGAGAAGGAAAACCTGGGCCGTCTCGTCACCCTGGAATGCGGCAAGATCTACCAGGAAGGCCTTGGCGAAGTGCAGGAGATGATCGACATCTGCGACTTCGCGGTCGGCCTCTCGCGCCAGCTCTACGGCCTCACCATCGCCTCCGAACGCCCCGGCCACGCCATGCGCGAAAGCTGGCACCCGATGGGCACCTGCGGCGTCATCACCGCCTTCAACTTCCCCGTCGCCCCCTGGTGCTGGAACGCAGCACTTGCGCTGGTCTGCGGCGATCCGGTGATCTGGAAACCGTCGGAGAAAACCCCGCTGACCGCCCTCGCCGTGCAGAAAATCTGCGACCGCGCCATGGCTGCCTTTGGCGAGGACGCTCCGAAGGGCCTGATCCAAGTGCTGATCGGCGAACGCGATCTGGGCGAGACCCTGACCGCCTCCAAAGACGTCGCCCTCATCTCCGCCACCGGCTCGGTGCCGATGGGCAAGGCGGTTGCGGCAGACATGTCCAAACGCCTCGGCCGCACCATCCTGGAGCTAGGCGGCAACAACGCGATGATCGTAGCCCCCTCCGCCGACCTGGAAATGGCCCTGCGCGCCATCGTCTTTTCTGCCGTCGGCACCGCCGGCCAGCGCTGCACCACTCTGCGCCGCCTGATCGTGCATGAAGACATCTACGATGCTCTGATCCCGCGCCTGATCAAAGCCTACGAGGGGCTGCCCATCGGCGACCCGCTGGCAGACGGCACCCTGGTTGGCCCGCTGATTGACAGCGCCGCGCTGGACGCAATGACCAGCGCGCT
This sequence comes from Leisingera sp., assembly GCA_040830225.1. Lineage (GTDB taxonomy): Bacteria > Pseudomonadota > Alphaproteobacteria > Rhodobacterales > Rhodobacteraceae > Leisingera. Next base: position 1,331 of record JBFOLS010000429.1, on the reverse strand, counting down.
GGAACGCGCCAAGACCGAAGGCGGCACCGTGCATGGCGGCGGCCAGGCCCTGGCAGACAGCCATGGCGATGCAGCCTATGCCCGCCCGGCCATCGCCGAGATGCCCGGCCAGACCGCCATCATGCACACCGAGACCTTCGCCCCGATCCTCTATGTGGTGAAGTACTCGGATCTGGACCAAGCCATTGAAATGCAGAACGAAGTGCCCCAGGGTCTCTCCTCCTGCATCTTCTCCACCGACGTGCGCGAAACCGAATATTTCCTCTCGGCAGCGGGCTCCGACTGCGGTATTGCCAATGTGAACATCGGCCCCTCCGGCGCTGAAATCGGCGGCGCTTTCGGGGGCGAAAAGGAGACGGGCGGCGGCCGCGAAAGCGGTTCGGACGCCTGGAAAGGATACATGCGCCGGCAGACCAACACCGTGAACTATTCGCGCGAGCTGCCGCTTGCTCAGGGGATCAAGTTTGACATCTGATCTGGCGTCCAGCCTCTGGTACCAAACATGCCAGGAAAACCCCGCCTTCCCGGAACTCACCGGGGAGGCTGAGGCCGATCTCGTAGTGATCGGCGGCGGCTACACCGGCTGCTCTGCCGCGCTCAAAGCTGCCGAGCTCGGCGCCGCGGTCTGCCTGATCGAAGCAGATGAAATCGGCAGCGGCGGCTCCGGCCGCAATGTAGGGCTGGCCAATGCCGGCCTTTGGCTGCCACCTGAAGACATCAACGCCGAGCTGGGCACGGAAACCGGCAGCCGCCTGTCCCAGCTGCTGGCGGGCGCGCCGGAAATGGTGTTCTCGCTGATCGCCAAACACGGCATCATATGCGAGCCCGAAAACAACGGCACCCTGCATTGCGCCCATGCGCCTGCGGGTCTCAAGGATCTGCAGCGCCGCCACGCCCAGCTTACCGCCATCGGTGCACCGGTCGAATTGCTGTCGCGCAAGGAAGCTGTCCAGCGCACCGGCTCCGAGGCCGTGCACGGCGCCCTCTTCGATCCCCGCGCAGGCACCATCCAACCGCTCGCCTATGTCCGCGGCCTGGCCCGCGCCGCCGCGAGCGCTGGTGCGCAGCTGCATGGCCATTCCCCTGCCACCGCCATTATCCGCGACGGCAGCACCTGGCATGTGGCCACATCGAAGGGCAGCATCCGCGCCAAGCATCTGATCATGGCCACCAATGCCTATGCCCGCGCCATCTCCGGCTATGAGGCGCCGCAAGTGATCCCGGTGCATTACTTCCAGGCCGCCACCGATCCGCTGCCCGCCCCGCTGCTGGACAAGATCCTGCCAATGAAGGAAGGCTGCTGGGACACCGCCCTGGTGATGTCATCCTGG
>JBFOLS010000428.1:0-3924 GCA_040830225.1 Leisingera sp. | reverse complement strand
ATCCCCAGCATCTGCCAGCCGTTCAGCGCCTGCCCCCAATACGCCCAGGCGATAGCCGGGCCAACAATCATCACTGAGTATTCGAACACCGCAACAAAAGAGGCCTCGCCCAGCTGATAGGCCTTGGTGATGAGAAAGACTCCGCCAACCGCAGCGAACCCCTGCATCAGAATGAGATGCGACATGTCCCACAACGGCCAAACCCAGCCGCGGGTGACAAACCCCTCCGACCCTTGCGGCACCGGCTGCGGCCAGATTTCCAGCCCGGCCAGCAGCAGCGCCCCCAGGACGCCCTGAACAAGCAAATAGATGAACAGCATCGCAACCGTGCTTTCCCCTTGGCAGTACAGGCCGGTCGCCAGAGACCCCAGCGCATAAAACAGCCCGCCTGCAACGGGCAGCAGGATCAGCCAGTTGAACGCCGCGGGGTCCGGCTGCAGAACCAGCAGCACGCCCGCAAAGCCGCAGAGAACCGCACAAACCCGGATCAGGCCGATCCTGAGTTTCAGGAACAGCACGGAAATGATCACAATAAGAACCGGCGAGGTGAACAGCCCCGCCAGCGCCTGGGCAATCGGCATCAGCGCAACGGCAGAAAAATAGAACACCATCGACACCGCAACCAGAGTTGCACGCAGCACCACAGCCCCCAGCCGCCGGGGCGCCAGCCCGCCAAGCCCGGCCCGCGCCATCAGCCACAGCAGCGGCAGTGCGACAAATGTGCGCAAGAGATAGAACTGGCCAAGGCCGATCTGCTCTGCCATCTGCGGCACCGCGTTGTCGGTGATGCCGATAATCAGCATCGCTGCAAGCATGGATTGCGCGGCTGCCGCCTGGCTGCCGCTGCCCGGAGAAAGGGTTGCTGTTTGTTTCATGCCCTTTCCATTGCCCGCAACTTTCCGCAATATCTGTTCTCTAAACGACACCTAAAGTGATTCAGGGGAGGAAACTGATGGGGTGGATGGCGGATGAAACAGGTCTGGAGAAGACCGCCGCGAATTTTGTGCCGCTGACGCCGCTGTCGCATCTGCAGCGCGCCGCACAGGTGTTCCCGGACCATCTGGCTGTGGTCTATGGCAAGCACCGCAAGTCTTATGCCGAATATCATGAGCGCTGCACCCGTCTGGCCTCGGGCCTGGCCAAGCTGGGCGTGAAGCCCGGCGATGTGGTGGCCACGCTGATGCCGAACATCCCGGCCCAGGCCGAGGCGCATTTCGGCGTGCCTGCCTGCGGCGCGGTTTTGAACACCATCAACACCCGTTTGGACACCGGCACGGTTGCCTACATCTTTGACCACGGTGAAGCCAAGGCGGTGCTGGTCGACCCGCAATTCCTGGAACTGGCCGAGGCCGCAGTTGAGGAGATGGAAGGCCCCGCCCCTGTCCTGATCGAAGTGGCAGATGACCAGGCAAGCTGGCATGCGACCGGTAAGCACCTGGAGTATGAGGCGCTGCTGGCCAGCGGCGATCCTGAATTCCAATGGGTCATGCCGGAAGACGAATGGGAAAGCCTGGCGCTGAACTATACCTCCGGCACCACCGGGCGGCCCAAGGGCGTGGTCTATCATCACCGCGGCGCCTATCTGATGACCACCGGCACGGTTATTTCCTGGCGGATGGTGCTGCATCCTGTTTATCTGACCATCGTGCCGCTGTTCCATTGCAACGGCTGGAACCACACCTGGATGATGCCGGTTGTGGGCGGCACCCTTGTCTGCTGCCGCGATATCACTGCGCAGAACATCTATAACGCCATCCACTACGAAGGCGTCACCCACTTCGGCGGCGCGCCGATCGTGCTCAACATGATCGTGAATGCCCTGGACGAAGAGCGCCGGACCTTTGACCACACCGTCGAAGTCTTTACCGCCGGTGCTCCGCCAGCCCCGGCCACGCTGTCCAAGATCGAGGATCTGGGTTTCAACGTCACCCACGTCTACGGCCTGACCGAGACCTTTGGCCATGTCACCGAATGCTACTGGAAGGCAGATGAGTGGGACGGGCTCGACAAGGCAGGCATTGCCGGCAAGAAGGCCCGCCAAGGCGTTGCAATGCCGATGCTGGAGCCGGTGGTGGTGCGCGACAGCGAACACAACACCTTGCCCAAGGACGGGGAAAGCCAGGGGGAGATCGCCCTGCGCGGCAATGTGGTGATGAAGGGATACCTCAAGAATCCGGAAGCCACCGCCGAAGCCTTCAAAGGCGGCTATTTCAACTCGGGCGACCTCGCGGTTCAGCACCCCGACGGCTATATCCAGATTGCCGACCGGGCCAAGGACATCATCATCTCGGGCGGCGAAAACATCTCCTCGGTGGAGGTGGAAGGCGTGCTGATGGCGCATCCGGATGTGCTGCTGGCTGCTGTGGCAGCTATGCCTGACGAGAAATGGGGCGAAGTGCCATGCGCCTTCGTCGAGCTGAAACCGGGTGCGGCTGAGGATGCCGCTGCATTGATCGCCTTTACCCGCGAGACGCTGGCCGGCTTCAAAGCGCCCAAGAAAGTGGTGTTCCAGGAACTGCCCAAAACGTCGACCGGCAAGATCCAGAAGTTCGAACTGAGGAAAATCGCCAAGAACTTGTGATTTTTCGCGGCGAAACGGCATTCAGGGGCGGCAAAGCAAATTGCCGCCCCTGTTTTATGTGACTATTCTGGCGGCAACGAGAACGATGGGGGCCGGGCTGGCTGCATGACAGCATTGAAGGAATTCGAGCGGCTGGAGGCTGCGGGCCTGTGGCGCGCTGATCCGGAAGCCCAGCGGCGGGATGTTATCATCTCGCTGGGCGATGCAACGCTGACCATTTCCAGCATGAATGACCGGCCTCTGGCGCATTGGTCGCTTGCCGCGGTGGAACGCGCCAACCCCGGCCAGTTCCCTGCCCTGTTCCACCCCGATGGCGATCCTGGCGAGACACTGGAACTCACCCAGGACGAAACCGCGATGCTGGAGGCAATCGCCCGGGTGCAAACAGCCATCGGCCGCTCCCGCGCACGGCCGGGGCGGCTGCGCGCGGTCAGCATCCTCGGGACCCTTGCCCTGGTTCTGGCACTGGCCGTTTTGTGGCTGCCGGGTGCGGTGACCCGCCATGCAGTGAGCGTAGTGCCGGATATTAAGCGCAAGGCCATCGGCCAGGCATTGCTGGGGCGGATCGAGCGTGTTTCGGGCCCGGCTTGCGCCACACCCGAAGCCGCACCGATCCTCAAGAAACTGGCACAGCGCACCGGGGTGCGGCAGCTGGCTGTCCTGCGCTCAGGCATTCCCGGCAGCCTGCATCTGCCCGGCGGCATCGTGCTGCTGAACCGCTCCTTTGTCGAAGATTTCGAGGACCCGGCAGTGGCTGCAGGCGCCATCCTGGCCGAGCGCGCCCGGGCCGAAGCCAGCGATCCGATGGCCGAGCTGCTGGAGGCGGGCGGCTTCCTCCCCACTTTCAAGCTGCTGACCACCGGCGAGCTGGACCGCGCGGCACTGGACGCCTATTTCGAGTCCACCTTGGCCAACCCGCGCCCCGCATTGCCCGATGAAGCATTGCTGGCTGAATTTGCCCGCGCCGCCCTTCCCTCCTCGCCTTATGCCTACGCACTGGATATCACCGGCGAAACGGTTCTGGGTCTGATTGAAGCCGATCCGATGGCCGGCCGTGAGCTGGAACCAGTACTGAACGACCGCGACTGGGTGCAACTGCAGAACATCTGCGGCTGACTCCTCCTTCCCGCTTGGGCTCCTCCCATCTCTTCAATCGCTTGTGTGCACTGGATCTGATATGGTCGGTGAATTCTGTGCCTGTTTTGAGTTTTTTGAGAGGAAACCAGCCATGCCTGAAAGTTCCGCCAGTTTCACAGGGGATATTCCCAGCCACTATGACAGCGGTCTCGGCCCGAACATCTTTTTCGACTATGCAGACAAGCTGGCGGCCTTGAGCGCCGGGT
>JBFOLS010000427.1:0-3900 GCA_040830225.1 Leisingera sp. | reverse complement strand
GCCCGGGGTCACGAAACCGCCCACTGCGGTTTCCGCGCTCACCTTGATCGCCATCGCCCGGTGGTCCGGGCTCAGGGTCTGCACAATCGTCACCTTCTCGCCGAACTTGGAAATCCGCGAGGCGCGGATCAATTCGCCCTGCGCAATCGGCCGGCGCGCCCGGCGCGGCGGCTTGCCGGTATCCGGCAGCAGCGTGTCATAAGCGGTAAAGGTGCCGCCTGGCCGCGCCTCGGCAGGCCAGGCAATGGTGGTCAGCGACTGCGCGGTGATCGCTGCGCCGAACGCAATGTCCTGCGACGCCACCACAACCTCGACCAATTCCGGCCCTTCGGTGACGCGGGCGACGTTCTGGCCGTCAATGTAATCCTTGGCGACATATGCCGAGCCGCCTGCCAGCGCCAGCCCGGAGATCATGCTCAAGAGCGAGGATATATTCATGTCATGAATCCTTTCCGTGCCGTCGAATTAGTCCCTGCGGTTTAATCTCAGCTTCCTGCTGATGAAGGTCCGCGCCGTTGCAACTAGCCATTGTCCAAAAGCCGAAGACAGGAAGTTCGCTGGGTTCCTTGCAACTCTTAAGAGTGATAGGCGGCACGGGCTTCCCCCCAGAAACCCGTGCACCTGCAGCCTTGGTCAGTAATTACTCACCGCCGGGCATCTCAGCGCCAGCCGCGGCCATAGCGCCGCCAACGTCGCCCGCCAGCGTGTCTAGCGCGGCGGTGCCCAGCGCCACAGCCAAAGCAAGGGAAATGCCGTATTCCACCAGTGTCACCCCGCGCTCGTCGCGGCGCAGGCGGGACAGCATCTTCTTCAGATAAGCAGTCATTTGGTGTCTCCCATCAATTGAACGCCGGCAAGCGCCAGCACAGTTTCAGTCTAGGAGACAGCATCAAAGCCCCGCATCGGTTCAGTAGGTTAAAAACTCGCCTGAAAATTGTATTTCTCCCCGGCGGATTCCGGCAGCCTCACCGGCACAACGGCAGGCCTGAGGTACAGAATCAGGGATGTTCAGGAAGAGGAAGAAGCAGGAAACAAACCCGTTGCAGGAGCCGGAGTTGCGCCCTAACTGGCAAAGGGATTGACGATCAAAAGCACGCTTTCGACGGCCAAGCCGCCCTGCATAGCTACAAAATACTGCTGGCTGCAGCCGCGATCGTCGAGTCCTAGACCGAAAACCCGTAGCGCGCCCCCGGCGCCCGGCCGGGGCCTGCTATCCCTGTGCGGCCAGAAATTCCGACACCAGTGCCAGCCCCTGCTTCAAGACCTCCGGCCCGTTGGCGTAGCCGATGCGCACATAGCCTTCCATGCCGAGCGCCTCGCCCGGCGTGAACATCACACCGGTCTCCTGCAACAGCGCCACGCAGAACTCCCGCGAGGTCATTGGCAGGTCGTATTTCAGCAGCGCCGTGGTGCCGGACCGAGGCTTCACCCAGGAGATCCGCGGCTCTTTTGCAACCCATTCTTCCAGAATTGCCAGATTGCCGCGGGTGATCCGCTGGCTGCGTGCCAGCACGGCTTCCCGGTTCTCCAGCGCCAGCGCTGCAAAATGGTCGTCGATCATCCCCACCGAGATGGTGTCGTAATCGCGGTGAATGGATACCGCCTCGATCACCTCAGCAGGCGCGGCAATCCATCCCAGCCGCAGCCCGGCCAGCGAATAGGCCTTAGACATGCCGGCGGTGGAAATCCCCTTCTCGTAGATATCCGCGATTGAGGCGGTCATCCCGTCCCCCTCCTGATCGGTGCCGCGGTAAACCTCGTCGCACAGGATCCAGGCCCCGGCTTCGCGGGCAATGGCCGCGATTTCCTCCAGCATCGCTTGGTCCATCAGCGCACCGGTGGGGTTGTTGGGGTTGTTGATCGCAATCAGCTTTGTCTCCAGCGTCACCAGCGCCCGCAGCTCCTCCAGGTCGGGCAGAAACCCGTTCTCCTCGCGCAGGCGCAGCTGATGCACATCCGCACCGATGCTGGCCGGGATCGAGTAATGCTGCTGATAGGTCGGCACCACTGCCACCACGCGGTCGCCGCGCTCGACCAGCGCTTTATGCACCAGCATATTGGCGCCGATGGTGCCATGGGTGACGATGACATTTTCCCGGCTCTGCCCCTTGTACAGAGCCGAAATCGCATTGCGCAGCCGGTCCGAGCCCTCAATGGCGCCATAGGTCATTTTCATCACCAACAGCTCGGACAGATCAGCGGAGTTTCTTCCCGCCAGCTGCAGAAGCTCCTCAATGGTCAGGCTCTCAACGCAGGTTTCGGCGAGGTTCCATTCGCATTTGGTCTCCCACTCGTTCATCCAGATTTCGACGCCGAAAGGTTCGATATGCATGGGTCTCTCTCCTGTCTCTCAAACGCTTGCGGCGCGGTAGATGGCATTCGCAATGGCGATATCTTCCAGCCCTAGCCCGATCGAGCGGAAGAACACCGGCTGCTCAGCATCAGGCCCCTCACACGTTCCGGCGGCCAGCCCCGCCAGATCACCCCGGACCTGATCCGCGCTCCAGCCGTGATCCCGCGCCGCCAGCACCATCTCACCGGCGCTTGCCGGGGTGGTCTCACGGTAGTCGCAATAAACCTGCGCCGAGGCCAGGAAATCCGGCGCGATCTCGTGCGCCTGGGCTACGTTGGTGCTGATCGAAGTGACCAGGGCGCCGGGCGCCACTGCTGCCGTATCCAGAACCGGCGTGCCAGACGAGGTGCACAGCATCACCACATCCGCCTCCCGCGCGGCTTCTTCGGCGCTTGCGGCAAAGGCAACCTCCGGGCAAATCCCGCGCCAAACTGACTGCTTGTCCTCATCGGCGCCCAGCCCCGGCGAGTACACCCGCACCTCCTGCCAGCCGCGCAAGTCCTGCACATGACGCCAATGCGCCTGCGCCACAGCCCCGGAGCCGATGATGGCAACCCGCGCCGCGCCCCCGCCCGCCAGCAAATCCACCGCAAGCGCTGTAGTGGCCGCTGTCCGCTCGGTGGTCAGCCGCACGGAATCGCACAGCATCAGCGGCTGGCCGGTTTCCATCGACATCAGCACCGTCCAGGCGGTAATCACCGGTCCGCCCTCCTGCACCAGATAGGGCGACAGCTTGGCGCCGAAAGAACCGCCACCGGCACCCAGATAGGTGATGAAATCCCCCTGCCCTTCCGGAAACAGCGTCAAAGTCTGTGCCGGCTGAACCGCCTGACCGCGGCCAAGCCCGGTAAACAGCGCCCGCATTTCCTGCAGCACATCGACCTGCGGCAGCAGCCGCGCCACGGCCTCGGCATCCAAAACAATCGGGGGTGTCGTCATCGGCAAATTCCTTCTTTGCCCGCGACCCTAGGCTGCCCCCGCAAACCGCACCATCATCCCCAAGGATGATGCACCTGCGTCCGCCCCATGCTATGCCGCCGGGACCAGGAGGATCATGTGGCATTCCAAGGCACAGACATCGAGGCGGCAAACACCGCGCTGGCCAGCGTCATCGACGGGTGCGGGGGGGCGCCGGATTTGATAGCCGCCGCCTGCCCCCTGCTGCCCTTCACCGGGGCCTTTTGCGTGGTGAACCGCCCAGGCCAGCGACCGCACTACCTGGCTGACACCTACCCCGCGGGCGCCGCCAAGGACGCCGTGCAACTCTATGTGGCCAGCACCTACCTGCTGAACCCGGTCTACAACGCCATCCTCGACGGGCTGCAGCCCGGGCTCTACCGGATGGCGGATCTCGCACCCGACAACTGGAATCCGGTGCCGGAGACCCCCGGCATCCTGGTCGAGGACGGCGAGGAGATCGGCTACCGCACCCCCGGCTGGCCTGCGGGCCTGGTAGAACTCACGCTGCTGGTGGAACTCCCCGATGGCGCCATGGGCGAAATCAGTTTTGCCCGCCCCGCCGCCCAAGGCGGTTTTCCGGATGATCT
>JBFOLS010000426.1:0-4627 GCA_040830225.1 Leisingera sp. | reverse complement strand
TGAGCGGGGTGAACGACCGGATCGACGGGCTGGAGGCCGGGGCGGATGACTATCTGGTCAAACCTTTCGCCTTTGGCGAGCTGGCCGCGCGTGTTGCTGCCCTGGCCCGGCGTCCGGGATTGCAAACCCAGGAAACCGTGCTGAAGGCGGGAGACCTGGAAATGGATCTGGTCCGCCGCAAGGTTGTGCGGGCCGGTCAGGAGATCGATTTGCTGCCCCGCGAGTTCCGCCTTCTGGAGCATCTTCTGCGGCGCAAGGGCCGGGTGCAGACCCGCACCATGCTGTTGGAGGCGGTCTGGGACATCAGCTTTGATCCGCAGACCAATGTGGTGGAAACGCATATATCGCGCCTGCGGGCCAAGGTTGACCGGCCTTTTGAAAGCGATTTGATCGAAACCGTGCGCGGCGCGGGGTACCGGATTGCCGAGTGACTTCATAGACCGCGTGCGGGCCTTGCTGCGCTCCTCGCCGATGCGTCAGTCGCTGTGGCTGTCGCTGTTGTTTGTTGCCGCCAGTTCCCTAAGCCTCGGGGTCACCTATTACGTGGCGCAGGGGTCGCAACGGCAGGCGATCGAGGAGAGCCTGACCCAGGACATGGCCGGCTTTCGGGCTACGCCTTCTGCGGCGGCGCTTGCGGCCCTGGTCAATGCCGAGACCGCCGAGACCAACCCCCGTCGCCGGCTGCTCAGCTACCGCCGGTTCGGCGGGCGTGTGGTGGCAGGCAATGCCGCGATCATGCAGCAGCAGGAAGGTTTCCGGGTCATTGCCCTGGGGCCGGAGCCGGTGGAGATCGAAGGCCGGTTCATATCGCTCAGCGAATACATTCACGGCGGGCTGCTGACTGTCGCGCAGACTGCGGAACCGCTGGATGCCCTCCGCCAGACTTTCCTGCGGGTTTTCCTGTTCAGCCTGCTGCCGGCCATCGCAATTGCGGTCTTGGGAGGCGTGCTGCTGGCACGCCGTTCAGCGCGCGCGCTGAGAGGGATCGAGCACACTTTGTCGGCGCTGACCTCCGGCGACCTCGGTGCGCGGGTGTCTGAAAACGCGCAAAACAAGGGCGACATAACCCGAATTGGCCAAAGCGTGAACCGCATGGCCGAAGCGCAGCAAAAGTCGACCGAGGCGCTGCGGCAGGTCTCGGCAGACATTGCCCACGACCTGAAAACCCCGATCCAGAGGGTGGCAGTGCAGCTGACCCGCCTGCAGGAAATGCCGGGCCTGTCCGCTGAGGCGCAGGAACTGGCGGATGCGGCGCTTGCAGAAACGCAGGGTATCACAAGGACTTTCCAGGCCCTGCTGCAGATCGCCCAGCTGGAAGGCGGTTCGCCGAAATCGCGGTTCGAGCCGGTCGATCTCTGTGAGATTGCGGCCACTTTCGCCGAAGTCTATGAACCGGCTGCGGAAGAGCAGAACCGGGTGTTCGCGCTCAGCCTGCCGGATACTCCCGTGACCGTTACCGGCGACCGGGCGCTCATCGGCCAGATGCTCGCCAACCTGCTCGAAAACGCGCTGCGCCACACGCCGGAGGGATCCGGTATCAGCCTATCCCTGCAGCAGAACGGCGCGGCAGCCTTGTCGGTGCGCGACCATGGCCCCGGCATCCCGGAGGCTGAACATCAAAACGTGCTGCGCCGTCTCTACCGGCTGGAGCAGAGCCGGACCACCCCGGGCAGCGGCCTCGGCCTTAGCCTGGTTGCGGCGATTGCCGACCTGCACGGCGCCGAATTGAGGCTCAGCAGTGCTAAACCCGGGTTGCAAGCGGACGTGATCTTCCCCGCGTCTTGAACCGAAAGGAAGTTGCATAAGCACCGCCCTAGGTATCCGCCAGGTTCCGCGCCAATCCGGCCCGGTGGAGGCTGTTGAAAAGCCGGCTGACTATGCCTGGCAGTAGAGTGGAGGCAGGCGCCTTAACGCAAGGGGCCCAGCCCGGCGGCTGGCTGGCCGTCAGCAAATTGCGGCAGGGGAAAGTGGAGCTTGCCCCGCGCCTGGATTCAAGCCCCGCGGGCAGCAAGCCCGGATCAACGTCACCTGTCTTGGTGCGGATGTGCTGGATCGTCATCTGGTCGGCAGCCCAATGCTGGAAAGCCCTGGCCCGCTAACCGGGATGTAAAGAGGGGGAGTAATGCTGTTCAGTCCACCAGATCCCGAAGCACACCTGCAAGACGCTTGGTCAGCCGGGGAATGATCCGCTCATCCGCGCCGGAGAAGCCCAGCACCAATGCCGCGCGGTTCATGGGCTCGATGCAGTAGACCGAGATTGGCAATGAGTCGATCCCGGCCTCCAGCAGTGCTTCATGCGCAGCCTGGTCCTCAATCCCGGCCTTCAGCCAGGCCACCATGTGCATCCCGGCATCGGTGCGCTGCGGTTCCAGAAACTCGCCGCAGTCCCTCTGCAGGCTCTCTAACAGAACATCCCGCCGGGTCCGGTACAAGCGGCGCATCTTGCGGATATGCTCGGTGAAGCGCCCGTCCTCCATGAACCGCGCCATCGCCTCCTCCGCCACCGCCGAGGAGTTCTGCCCCAAGAGGTTGCGCGCAGTGGCAAAGGTTCCGGTGAACTCCGGCGGCACCACAACATAGCCCAACCGCATCGCCGCAAACATCGACTTGGAGAACGTGCCCACATAGAACACCCGCTGCGCACTATCCAAGGCGCTGAGAGCGGGCAGCGGCCGGCCTCGGTAGCGGAATTCGCTGTCGTAATCGTCCTCGATGATCCAGGTGTTGTTTTCCTGTGCGTAGTTCAGCAGTGCCAGCCGCCGTCCCAGGCTCATCGTGGTGCCAAGCGGCTGCTGGTGTGACGGCGTGGTAAAGATCAGCGCAGGTTTCGGGTGACGGGCGATCGCATGATCCAGGTCCAGACCTTCTTCGTCCACCGGCACCGGCGCTACATTGGCACCCATGATCTGCATCACGTCCCGTCCGGCGATATGACCGGGATTCTCGTACCAAACCGTGTCCCCTTGGTTCAGCAGCACAAAGGCAATCAGCACAAAGGCCTGCTGTGCACCGGAGGTGATGATCACCCGCTCCGCATCCACTTTCATGCCGCGGGCATCGGCCAGATGCCGGGCAATCGCCTCCCGCAACGCCGCGTTGCCATTAACCTGCCCGTAACTGAGGCTGCGCCTGGCATCCCGCGCCATCGCCTCGGCCATGTATTTGTTCCAGAGTTTGACCGGAAACTGATCCAGCGCCGGCACGCCTGGGCGGAACGGCGCCGTCTCACCATAGCGCGCGACCGACTTCGAGGCTGAAATCGTCCGCGCCCGGTCCGAGATTTCGATCCCTGAAGGTTTGTCTTTGCGCTGCGGCGTGCGGATCTGCGGAAAAGCTTCGGTGTCCAGACCATCGGCGACGAAGGTACCGGCTCCGGTTTTTGCCTGGGCATAGCCCTCGGCAATGATCTGTTCATAGACGTTTTTTACCGTGATCCGCGAGATCCCGAGCTCCTGTGCCAGCTCGCGGGTTGAAGGCAGCTTTTGCCCTGGTGCCAAAGAGCCGTCCAGGATCAGCCGCCGCAATGAAGCGTCCAGCTGCCGGTAGATCGGCACTGAAGAGTCGCGTTCGATTGTGAAGCCTTGCAGCAGCGCGCCGCCCGGGGATTTTGGCATGGGATAAAGTGGGTCTATATTTGCTTTTGTAATGGGTATAGTTGATGTGCCCACTTTTGTGTAGCCTCAATCCCAATAGGCACGGTTTGCGCGCCACGGGTTCATAAGGTTTGAGGCCGATCCATGACCAGAATTGAAGACTACGCATTCCCCAAAGGGCTGGACCTTTTGCGGGCCTGGCAGGCGGGCGACGCTGAAGCCAAAGCAGAAATGACACGGGTGTTCGACGCCGCCATCGCTGGTGATTTCGACGCCAACTTTGCCCGGAAGGCGGATCCCAACCGCGTCAACAGCGTGGCTTCGGTCCATATGCTGGCGCTGGCGGTGCTGAATGACCTCTACGGCATTGAGACCCGCGAGTATTATCACGAAAACCCCTACCGCTATGTCCGCGCCAACCTCGCGGTCAGCCGTCTGTTGGGAGTGAACAAGTTCTACATCACCTGGGCACTTTATGCCTGGTCCTGCGAGCCGCTGGGTCAGACCATGATGTACCCGGACAAATACCCGCCGGGCGCCGACCCGGATGATATGCTGATCAACAAGGACAACTGGCGCGATCTGAAAACCCCGGATTTCACCACCGGGGTACCGCTGGCAATCACCAAGATTCTGAGGGTGCATGAAGAGCTGACCGGCCTGCCGCCGCTCTTGCAGATAACGGCGCCCTACAGCCTGGCCGCTGACATTTATGGGCAAGAGCCGCTGCTGGGCGACGTGGTGAACGACCCGGACGAGGTGAACGCGTTGCTCGACCACCTGGGCGACGAGGTGCTGGGCCCCTGGATGGACCACCATATCGCTACCTTCCCGAACGGGTGGGTCGAACTGTCCGACGCTTCCGGCTCGCCCTTCTTCATCGGGCCTGACAATTGCAAGAACATGTCGATCCGCTCTATCCGCCACATGCTGCGGGACAAGCCTTATGCGGACCGGGTGTTTGACAACAACTACCGCGGCGATCACGTGGCGCTGGCCAAGAAGAAAGACCGGCGCTCCCGCCGCCGCGGGGG
>JBFOLS010000425.1:0-5973 GCA_040830225.1 Leisingera sp. | reverse complement strand
TGCAGGGTGCGCACATTGCAAGGATCAGGCTCCGGCGCCCTCCTCGGAATGCGATGCAACCAATGTGTCGAGAAACAGCTTGGTAATACGGTTCACTGCCGGGCGCTTGCGGGTGACTGCAGCAAATTGGCTGCGGTAGAAGATCTCGTCCGGCAGCACTTTCCTCATCAGCCCGTTGCGAACAAAATCTTTTGCCAGGTGATCCGGCAGGAACCCCAGATAGCTGCCTGAAATGATGAGGATCGCCAGCGCCTGTTCGTTCTGCACCTTGGCTGCGCGGCGGAATCCCAGTTTCTGGCCCACATGCAGATTGGGGGAGTTCACCCGGATCCCCGCGTAATTCATCGCCTGCACATCTGCCAGGCTCAGGCTTGAGTGGTCGCTTTCGAAGAACGGATGCCCCTTACCGCAGTAAAGAAACATGTTCTCCCCGTAGAGCGCCATGTAGTCGAGGCTGGGCGACGGTCGGTGCAGCGCCAGAATGCCAATGTCGAGTTGGCCGCTGATCACCTTGGTTTCGATCATGTTGGGCGGCTCCAGCGACAATTCAATCTCCACCGACGGCGCGGCCTTGTTGAATTCGCGGATGGTGCCGGGAACAAAGGCCTCGGGGTTCGAGGCGCACTGGTCGAACAGGGCAATTCGGATGGTGCCGACCAATTTCTGCTTGATCTCGTTCACTTGGGCCCGGAAATCGGTGACTGAGGCTAGCAGGCCTTCGGCGGAGCGCAGCACTTTTTCGCCGTCGTCGGTTAGAGAAAACCCGGCCGGGCCGCGGTTGCACAGCTTCAGATCCAGACGCAATTCCAGATCGGCGATGTATTTCGAGATTGTAGACTTGCCGATATTCAGCTCGGTCTCCGCTGCGGCAAGCCCACCGCTCTCGGCCACCGCCTTGAAGACTCGGAGCAATTTCAGATCGGCATCGGCGATGTGTTTGACACGGGAATGACGGTTCATTTTCCAGGTTCGCAATTTGTGAAACTTTGCTTTCAAAAGTTTACATTCAAGAAACCTGAAACGCAATGTAGCTATCAGCCCACCAAGGACGGATCGGACTGGCAAATACGCTTTTGGAGGGCATGCCAGCGCGCGCCTTGGGATTTAAGATGACAATACGGGAGGAAGTTATGTCATTTCTCAAAAAGGTCTGCACGCTGACCGCAGCCGTTTCTGCCGCCGCGATGCTGACCACCGGTGCAGTTTCTGCAAAAAACTTCAAGATTGCCGTGGGCGACAGCGCCGGCAGCCCGCAGGAAGCGACCGGCAAGTTCTTTGTTGAGGCACTGGAAGCAAAGTCCGGCGGCGAGCACACCGCCACCCTGTTCCTGAACGGCCAGCTGGGTTCCGAGCAGGACACTGTGAACGAAGCTGCGATTGGCACCCTGGACATGTCGCTGCTGGCGATCAACAACGTGACCCCGTTCTCTCCGACTGTGGGCGTGTTCACTCTTCCTTACGTGATCCTCTCGCTGGAAGATGCGGAGACCCTGACCCAGGGTCCGATTGGCCAGGAACTGACTGAAAACACCCTGCGTGACGCAGGTGTGCGCATCATCGCCTGGACCTACACCGGCTTCCGCCGCCTGACCAACTCCAAGAAGCCGGTCACCTCGGTTGCTGACCTGCAGGACCTGGTCATCCGCGTTCCCAAGAACGAGATCATGATCGAGACCTACAAGTCCTGGGGCATCAATCCGACCCCGATGGCGTGGTCCGAGACCTTTACCGGCCTGCAGACCAAGGTGGTTGACGGCCAGGACAACCCCTACATGACCATCAATGCGATGAAGTTCTACGAAGTGCAGAGCCACGTCACCAACCTGCGCTATATCTTCTCGATTGAGCCGCTGATTGTCTCCGAGGCGGTGTTCCAGGGCCTGAGCGAAGAAGACCAGAAAATCATTCTGGAAGCCGGTCAGGAAGCCACTCTGAAATCGGCACAGTTCCTGCGCGACTCGGAAGCTGCGATCAAGGAAGAACTGACCACTAAGGGCATGGCAATCGTGGATCCGGAAAACGGCGAAGCCGAGTTCATCCAACTGGCAACCGAAGCCGTGTGGCCGAAGTTCTACGACTCGATCGGCGGCGTTGAGAAGATGAATGCGGTCTTGACCGCCAT
The DNA here is from genome assembly GCA_040830225.1 of Leisingera sp. GTDB lineage: Bacteria > Pseudomonadota > Alphaproteobacteria > Rhodobacterales > Rhodobacteraceae > Leisingera. The sequence continues at coordinate 3,851 of JBFOLS010000425.1, read as the reverse complement.
CGGCCGCGACCCGGTCCAGTAAGCCTCTGGAAAATCTATAAAAACAACAAAGCAGCGCCTCGTGCGCTGCTTTGCACAGGGGAGGAGTACAACATGTTCTGGAAATTCCTGGACAACATAGAAAGCTATATCTGCCGCTTTTTGCTGTCCGGCTTTGTCATTCTGCTTTTTGTGCAGATCATCTCACGCGAAGTATTCGGCCATTCATTTTCGTGGATTGAGGAGCTCTCGGTCTACATGTTCGTTTGGTTTGTCTATTTCGGTGCAAGCTATGCCGCACTGAAGGGGGCGCACAACCGGGTCACCTTCCAGTTCAAATTCCTGCCTTCGGGCGCGATCAAGTATATTGAGGCCTTTGCAGACCTCTTTTGGCTGTTCTTCAACTGCTACTTCCTGTGGCTGGCCACAGATTTCGTCTTCAACAAAATGAACAAGTTCTGGAAATCGCAGACCTTGGGCATCGAGATGAAATACATCTACATGGTGCTGCCCATCGCTTTCACGCTGATGACCATCCGCATCCTGCAGGTGAACTACCGCAAGCTTATCCGTGGCGAAGAAATCCACGATCCCGACCAGATCGACCTTGACGAGATCAAGGGCAGCGCTGGCGCGGACAATCGCGCGTAAGAAAGGGAGGGATAGAACAATGGAAACCGAAATCGTCACGATCCTGTTTGGATCATTTTTACTGCTTTTGTTCCTCGGCGCACCAATCACCGTTGCGCTGGGTGTGTCGTCACTGCTGTCGTTTCTGTATTTGGACGAAAATCCGATTAAGTTCGTACAGATCGCCTTCACCTCTGTCGGCTCCTTCCCGCTGATGGCGCTGCCGGCCTTCATTCGGGCCGGTGCGCTGATGGAGGCTGCGGGGATCTCGAAGCGGCTGATCAACGTGGCCGAAAGCTTCGCCGGGCCGTTCACTGGCGGCATCTCGGCGGCAACCGTCATGGCTTGCCTGTTCTTTGGGGCAATCTCCGGTTCCGGTCCGGCAACCACTGCCGCCGTTGGCATGCTGATGATCCCTGCGATGATCAACCGCGGTTATGAGCGCGGCTATGCTTCCGCGATCACCGCCTCCTCGGGCGGCCTCGGCATTATCATCCCTCCGTCGATCCCGATGGTGATCTTTGGCATTGCCGCCCTTGGTATGGCGCCGCCGCCGGAAGCTGTTGAGAAATTCGGCACCTTCCAGTCAGTCTCGATCTCGAAGCTGTTCATCGCCGGCTTTGTGCCCGCCTTCCTGATCGCCACCAGCCTGTTGATCCTGAACTTCTTCATGTCGAAAAAGCGCGGCTATAAGGGTTCCGCTGATGGCTGGTCGATCCGCAACGTAGGCTGCGAGATGTACCGGGGCTTCTGGTCGCTGATGGCGCCCGTGGTGATCCTGGGCGGTATCTACACCGGCTTCTTCACCCCGACCGAGGCCGCTATTGTTGCGATCTTCTACACTTTGGTGGTTGGTGTCTTCATCTACCGAGAGCTGACCTGGGCTTCGCTGTTCCAATCGCTGGAAGCCACCACCTGGCTCACCGGCCGCGTGCTACTAATCCTGTTCACCGCGACTGTCTTTGGCCGCCTTCTGGTGGAAAACCAGATCCCAGCAGTGATTGCCGACAGCATGCTGAGCTTCACCCAGAACCTCTATGTGATCTGGGCGCTGATCATCTTCTTCCTGCTGTTTGTCGGCATGTTCATGGAGACGCTGGCGACCATCCTGATCCTGGTGCCGGTGATGCTGCCGGTGGCTTACTCGGTGGGCATTGACCCGATCCATTTTGGGGTGGTGATGGTCTGTACCCTGGGTATCGGCTTCCAGACGCCGCCTTTGGGTGAGAACCTGTTCATCGCTTCGGGTATTTCAAACATAACCATCGAGCAGATCTCGCTGCGGGCCCTGCCCTTTGCCGCTGTGAACACGATTGCGATCTTCATCATCGCCTTCTTCCCGGAAATATCGCTGTGGCTGCCACGGCTGTTTGGTTACTGATCTGAAAGGGGACTGACATGAAACCGCTGATCACAAACATCCTGTTTGCCACCGACCTGTCGCACAACTCGACCCAGGCGCTGCGCCATGCCGCCAGCCTGGCGCAGGCCACCGGGGCCGAAATCCACGTGCTGCATGTGAATGAGCCGATTTCGGAAGATGCCAAGATCACCTTCGAGATGTTCGTGCTGAACGACGAAACCCGCAAGACAGCGGCGAAGCGGCGGCACGAAATGGTTAAGCAGGTTCTGGCCGAGCGCCAGGCCCGGTTCTGGGCCGCCTTCGAAGGCGATGACGCCAAGATCCGTGACCAAGTGACTTCGATTGAGGTCACCGACGGCCACCCGGCGGAGGTGATCCTGCGCCGGTCAGCTGAACTGGGCTGCGACCTGATCGTGCTGGGCGCCCATGACCACGGGTTCTCGCAAACCTTCCTGGGCACCGTCGCCAAGAGGGTTCTGCGGCGTTCGCAGATCCCGACTCTGGTGGTGCCCTACCAGAACGGCGAAGACGAGGAGTGATCCTCCCCGCAAGCGGCAAATCTCAAGCCGCTTGCAAAGACCGCTCCTGCATCAAGGTTCAGGCCTGCGCGGGGGCGGTTTTGACGTCCGGATGCAAGTTCCTGTAGGGGAAGTGCTCCAGATCGCAGGGGAACACCCCCGGTGCCGCGACCGGGTAGACCGCACTGGCTATCGGCTCGAAATCGGCGCGGAAATGGGCGGTGCTTTTGACGCAAACCGTGCGGAAGCTCTCCGGCTCCAGCCCCAGATGGGTGAAATGCGCCAGATCCAGGCATTGGTTGCGGATGCTGGTGACTACCAGGGTGATATCTGCTTCTGAGTTTGCCAGCCGCAAAGCTGCGGTCAGTCCCAGCGTGGCCACCCCGCCGCCATACATCTCGCCGGTGTAGCGGCAAGCGCCGTCGCTGAGGGCAACAACTTCGAACTCCGCCTCAAACGGCGCATCGCCTGCCACGCCGGAGCGCCCACCGAGAGCCGAACGGAACACCCCTCCGCGTCCCAGTGCGTGTGCCATAGCCGCAGCCTCGGGGTCATGAAAGAGGCCCGTCAGCACATCCTGCGCGCCCACTTCCGCCAGCGCTGCCAGCAGTCCGGTGGTGTCCGAGGTGCCGCCGGCGCCGGGATTGTCTTGCACGTCAGCAAGCACCACAGGTTTACCTGTCCTCGCTTCGCAGGCAATGATTGCAGCTTCCTGAGGCGAAAGCATGGGGTGGGCAGAGTCCGCTTCCTGCATCGTAAACAGGGCCGCAATCTGATCCGCGGCGCGGTTCGCGGCCTCGGGTGTGGCACCGTAGGCCACGGAGGAAGGGCGTGTATCCGGGAAGTCCGCGGCCGTGAATCCAAGCGCGATATCGGCCAGAACGCCTTCTGCCTCCAGCGGCGGCAGAGCAGCATATAAGTCCTCGCCTGGGGTAGCGCCCGTGTATTGTGCATGCAGCGGGATCAGGTAATCCATCTGCCGGAACGCCTTGTGCAGTTTCTCTCCTGCCAGCAGTCGCTTCAGTACCGGCAGGCATCGCGCGCCGGTGCCGCCCATGTCCAGGTGCGGATAGGTGCGGAAGATCGCCATGTAAGAGGCCAGCTCCACTGATGCAGCAGAGACGTTTGCATGCAGATCCAAGCTGACCACAATTGGCAGCTCCGGCCCTACCAGAGACCGCAGCCGCCGCAGGATCTCGCCTTCTCCATCGGCGTGGCTTTCGGTCACCATCGCCCCGTGCAGATCCAGATAGATGCCGTCCAGCGGTCCTGCTGAATGCACACCGTCTAAGATCTTTGCGCAGATGGTTTCAAAGGCGTCATCGGTGACATGCGCAGAAGGCTCGGCAGCGCACCATAGG
>JBFOLS010000424.1:0-2362 GCA_040830225.1 Leisingera sp. | reverse complement strand
GGCCTTTTCCCGCTTCTTGATCTTGTCGCGTGTCTTCAGTGCGTCGCGGGTGATCACTTCGCCCTTCAGGGTCTTCTCAATCATCTGCTTGAGCCGGTGCAGGCGCAGCGGATCAAAGGGATGCCCATCGGCGTCCTGGACCCAGAAGGCATCGGTCACATAACCGTCCTTGGTGGTATAAGAGCGCGCATCGACCACGTTGGCACCAACCAGCGCCAGCGCGCCAGCAATGCGGGCAAAGATGCCGGGATGATCCTCCATCACAAATGTCGCCCGGGTCGCATCGCGGTCTTCGTCCGGGTAGAGCCGGATCATTACCTCGCCCGGGTCGCCCTTGGTGGTGAAGTCGCGCAGCATCTCGGCAAAATCCACATGCGCGGTGACATGCAACCCGTGCCAGTAAGGCGGGTAGTGCCGGGCGGTTTCCGTTTTGAGATCTGCTTTGGACCAATCCGGCAACGCCTCGCGCAGGGCTTTCTTGGCGGCTGTGCCGCGCTGCTCGCGGTTCAGTGCCTCCATGCCGTCTTCGAGCGCTGCGCGGGTAAGCTTGTAAAGCGCACGTAGCAGGGCGGCCTTCCAGTTGTTCCAGGTGTCCGGGCCAACGCCGCGGATATCGCAGACAGTCAGCAGCAAGAGCAGGTCCAGCCGCTTCACGGTCTGTACCGCTTTGGCAAAGTCCCGCACCGTGCGCGGATCAGCGATGTCGCGTTTCTGCGCCATGTCGGACATCAGCAGGTGATAGCGCACCAGCCATTCCACGGTTTCGCATTCGGACTGCTTCAGCCCCAGCCGCGGCGCCACCTTGCGGGCAATCTGGGCGCCCAGGATCGAGTGGTCCTGCTCGCGCCCCTTGCCGATGTCATGCAGCAGCATCGCCACCATCAGCACCTTGCGGCTCAGCCCCTTGCGCAGGATCGAGGAGGATAGCGGCAACTCGTCCTCCAGTTCGCCGCGTTCGATGGCGGCGAAGTTGGCGATCACCTGAATGGTGTGCTCGTCCACGGTGTAGGAGTGATACATGTTGAATTGCATCATCGCCACGATCGGCTCGAACTCCGGCAGGAAGGCCGACAGCACGCCCAGCTCGTTCATCCGCCGCAGCGCGCGCTCCGAGTTGCCGTGTTTCAGCAGCAGGTCCAGAAAGATCCGCTGAGCCTCAGGGTCCTTGCGCATGTCGTCGTCAATCAGATGCAGGTTTGCTGTCACCAGCCGCATCGCATCCGGGTGGATCAGCATGCCTGTGCGCAAGGCTTCCTCGAAGAGCCGCAGCAGGTTCACCCGGTCGGCGAGGAACTTGTCCGGGTCAAGCACGTCCAGCCGGTTATGCACCACCTTGTAGTCCGGTTTGATCCGCGGGCCGCGGCGGAAGATGCGCTGCAAGAGCGGCGCGCCTTTCTGCTGGCTCGCCTCCAGCTTGGTCAGGAAGATCCGGGTCAGGTCGCCTACGCGGGTTGCGTGGCGGAAATACTCCTGCATGAAGACTTCCACCGCCCGGCGTCCGGCTTTGTCCTCATAGCCCATGCGGCTGGCGACCTCGACCTGCAGATCAAACGTCAGCTGTTCGGTGGCCCGGCCGGTGGCCAGATGCAGATGCGAGCGTACCGCCCAGAGGAAGGTCTCGGCCTTGGAAAACAGCTCCAGCTCCTCGGGGCGGAACAGGCCCAGCGGCACCAGTTCAGCAGCGTCCTGCACGTGATACAGATACTTGGCGATCCAGTAGAGCGACTGCAGGTCGCGCAGACCGCCCTTGCCTTCTTTGACATTGGGCTCGACCATATAACGCTGGCCCTGTTTCACGTGGCGCGCATCGCGTTCACCCAGCTTGGCCTCAATGAATTCGCGCGTGTCTTGTGAAAACAATTCGGTATTCAGACGCTGTTCCAGCTCTTCCGCCAGCGGCTTGTGTCCGGCCAGGAAGCGGTGCTCCAGCATTGCGGTGCGGATGGTGTAATCCTCTCCGCCAAGCCGGATGCAATCCTTGATGGTGCGGCTGGCATGGCCGACCTTCAGCCGCAGGTCCCACAGGATGTAGAGCATGGATTCAATCACACTCTCCGCCCAGGCAGTGATCTTGTAAGGCGTGATGAACAGCAGATCGACGTCCGAGGCCGGGGCCATCTCACCGCGGCCATAGCCGCCGACCGCCATCACCGCGATGCGCTCGCCCTGGGTCGGGGTGGCCAGCGGATGCAGGATGCCGCTGGAGACGTAAAGCGCCGTTGTCACCAGCCCATCAGTCAGGAAGGTGTAGGAACGGGTCAAGTCCCGCGCCGCAAAGGGTTTGGCTGCAAAAGCCTCGGCAATCGCTGCGCGCCCCGCCTTGTTGGCAGCGCGCAGGATTTTTACCGTCTCGTTGCGGAGG
>JBFOLS010000423.1:0-2717 GCA_040830225.1 Leisingera sp. | reverse complement strand
CGGCCCCAACAGCCACAAGCCGGGTTATGACATCATGGCGCAAGGGTTCGGCGGCATCATGTCGCTGACCGGCGAACCCGAGGGGCAGCCGATGAAGGCGGGCGTCGGCATCGCCGATGTGATGTGCGGCATGTATGCCTGCATCGGCATCCTGTCCGCCCTGCACCACCGCGAAAAGACCGGCGAAGGCCAGCAGATCGACCTGGCGCTGGTCGATGCGCAAATCGCCTGGCTGATCAACGAGGGCGTCGCCTATCTGAACACCGGCCAGCTCCCCAAACGCCGCGGCAATGAACATCCCAGCATCATGCCTTACGGCGTCTATGAAACATCGGACGGCCATGTGATCCTGGCGGTGGGCAACGACAGCCAGTTCCGCCGCTTCATGGAGTTCCTGAAACTTGAAGGCCTGGCCGAAGATGCGCGTTTTGCCACCAACCCCGCCCGCCTGCAGAACCGCGATGCGCTGAACGCCATCCTGATCCCGGCGGTGCAGCGCTTCACCACGGATGAAGTGCTGGCCGCAATGGAAGCGCGAAAAGTTCCCGCCGGCCCGGTGCAGAACCTTGAGACGCTCTTTGCCACCGGCCAGGTGGAGGCCCGCGAAATGTCGATCCCGATGGAAACCGCCGCTGGACCGGTCAAACTCCTGGGCAATCCGCTGAATTTCTCCCGCACGCCTGTAACATACCGGCACGCGCCGCCACGCTGCGGCGAGGGGACCGAAGAGATTCTGAGCTCTGACACCCCGTTCAGGACCAGCTAAGCCCCTACAGCCGCGGCAGCTTTCCGCCAAGTGTTACAATTTCCGGCAAATCACCGCCAAACCGGCGGTGGTTTTTCTGCCCGTTCCCCCTTTCGCTTGCGGGAATTCGCCCGGAAATCTTACACATCCGGCAAATTTTCCAGCCAATCACACACAGGCCATCACCAAAGCGCGAGCGGGGTTCGCCCGGACCAATCCGATGAACTACTCTTCAGCAGGACACGGAAACCGCTTTCTTTTCAGAACAATGATTGGACTCCCATGACGCATGATATCTTCGGCCAAGACAGCAGCCTGACCGATGCCGCCGCACTGCAGGATTGGAATGCCGTGCAGCTGGGAGTGCTTGCCCATGCAGCCGTGACCGCCGATCACCTCGGCGCGGTTCTGAAGGCAGCGCCGGAATTTGCCCTGGCCCATGCGATCAAGGGGCTGTCGCTTCTGATGCTGGGCCGCAGCGAACTGCTGCCAACCGCCCGAGACGCTTTGCGCGATGCCAAGGCATATTATGAAGGCGCTCTGCCGCGCGAGCGCAAATACGTCGACGCGCTGGAGAACTGGCTGGCAGGCCGTCCAAGCCTGGCAATCCGCCGGATGGAGGAAGTCCTGGACCTGTTCCCGCAGGACACGCTGGCGATGAAACTGAGCCACGGCATCCGTTTCATAATGGGCGACCCCGAGGGCATGCGTGCCTCGATCGAACGGGTGATGCCCGCCTACGCCCCGGACCATGCAGGCCGCGGCTACCTCTTGGGCTGCCACTCTTTTGCGCTGGAGGAAACCGGTGACTACGAACGTGCCGCCAATGCCGGCCGCCAGGCGCTGTGGATGGCGCCGGATGATGCCTGGGGCCTGCACGCGGTGGCGCATGTGCACGACATGACCGGCAACGCCAAATCCGGCCTCGAGTGGCTGCACGGCCGCGAGGAAGCCTGGGCTCATTGCAACAATTTCCGCTACCACGTCTGGTGGCACAAGGCGCTGATGCATCTGGACCTGGGCCAGATGGATGAAGCCATTGCCCTCTATGACACCGAAGTCCGCAAGGACAAAACTGACGACTACCGCGACATCTCCAACGCCACCTCGCTTTTGGTGCGGCTGGAACTGGAAGGCGTCGACGTCGGCGCCCGCTGGGAAGAACTGTCCGAACTTTGCGCCAACCGCACCGAGGACGGCAGCCTGATCTTTGCCGATCTGCACTACCTGCTGGCGCTGACCGGCCACCGCAAGGAAGACGCCCACAAGATGGTGCAACGTATCCATGCCGACGCCGGAAAAGGCGGCTCGGAAGCTTGTGAACGCATGAGCAACCCTGGCTGCGCCGCTGCCGACGGACTGGAGGCCTTTGGCGATGGCAACTACAAATCCGCCTTCGACCACTTGTCCGCCGCCCGCGGCACCATGCAGCTGGCCGGCGGCAGCCACGCACAGCGCGATGTTTTTGAACGGATAACCATTGATGCGGGCCTGCGAGCAGGCCAGCTTGACGCGGTCGAGGCAATCCTGGATGACCGCCGCAGCAAACGCGGCGGTGCCGAGGACAATTACGCCCAGGCCCGCCGCACATTGATCGCCCAGGGCCGGGACAATTCCGGTGCTGCCAGCGTTCCCGCCGAATAAGACCTCAAGGACGACCACACACATGTCCAGCGTTGCGCCCTTCCCTGGGCCTCAGACCGATCCCAATGCTGCCAACCGGGCCGCACCGCCGCCGCAATCGGCGCAGCAGCGCGTGCGCGACCCGCGGCTCGACTTCTACCGCGGCATCGCCATGTTCATCATCCTGATTGCCCATATCCCGGGCAACCGCTGGACCGGCTGGATCCCCGCGCGTTTCGGGTTCTCGGATGCGACCGAGATCTTTGTGTTCTGTTCCGGCATGGCCTCGGCCATTGCCTTTGGCGGCTCCTTTGCCCGCCGCGGCTGGTTTCTGGGCACCGCCCGGGTG
>JBFOLS010000422.1:0-3339 GCA_040830225.1 Leisingera sp. | reverse complement strand
TAACTTTTACCTGGCCCAAGACGGACTTGGCCGGGAAAAATGCGTTTCAAGCGTTGGAAGCCGCCGCCAAAGACCAGGACTGCTAAGCGAAAACGTGTATCCGGAGCGAAACCTGACCAGTCTTGCAGGCTGAGGCTGCAGTTTCGCTTCAAGGCGCCGTCAGGTAGCGGAAAAATCGAAAACAATTAGTATTTCACTGTGTTAATACGCACTCCTAGACTGCTTCCGGAACAGCGTGGTTGCCCGTTGTACCGGATCCGGTGCGAGACACCTGCCGGTCAATTGATAGTTTTCGATGCCTGGGAAGCCTTCTCGAAGCAGACAAATCTTATATTCCTGCCCCTCCCGACAGGAATGGAGTACCGTTTGTCAAAAGGGGCACTGCCAATCCTACTGGCAGCGCCCTTTTTCGCTTCAGAACCATCAGCCCGGCGGCGTCAGCGCCCCGCCTTTGATCGGCGAAGCAGCAGCAGCAGGCGGTTGAAACTGCTGGTTATGCCTTCCGGATCCTCACGGCCGAAAAACGCGTCAAGTTCGGGCCACAACCGCACGGCCTGGTCCAGCACCGCATCGTTGCCCTCGGCATAAAGCCCTGCCCGGATCATCACTTCCGACTGCTCATAGGCGCCCAGGAATTTGCGTACATCCTGAATCGCGGCGTTCTCGTCGGTAGTTGCTGCGGCTGGCAGGCTGCGGGACACCGACCGCGAGACGTCAATCGCCGGGAAGCGGCCGCGCTCGGCAATTTCCCGGTTCAGCACGATATGGCCGTCCAGGACCCCGCGCAAAATATCGGCAATCGGCTCGTCCATGTCAGAACCGGCCACCAGAACGCTGAACACTGCGGTGATGTCGCCTTGCCCGTCGCCGCCAGGGCCTGCCCGCTCGCACAGGCCAGTGATCAGGGGAGTAACCGAAGGCGGGTAGCCGCGCAGTGCCGGCGCTTCGCCGGAGGCCGCTGAGATTTCCCTGTGCGCCTCGGCAAACCGGGTGACCGAGTCAGCCAGGAACAATACGTTCTTGCCCTGGTCGCGGAAATGCTCTGCGACTGTCATTGCCGACCAGGCGCAGCGCCTCCGCACCAGCGCAGACTGATCGGAGGTCGCGGCAACCACGACCGCCCGGCGCATGCCCTCCGGCCCCAGGACCTGCTCAACAAAGTGATTCACTTCGCGGCCGCGCTCGCCGATCAGAGCCATCACCACCACATCGGCTTCCATGGATTGGGCCAGTTTGGCCAGCAGCGAGGATTTCCCCACCCCCGACCCCGCAAAGAGGCCGACCCTTTGGCCGCGCACGATCGGGAGAATCGTGTTCAAAACCGCTTGCCCGGTGGCAAGGCGTTCTCCCATTGCCCGCCGGCCTGCCGCCCTGGGCGGAGCCGCCATCAGGTCCCGCGTCGCGGATCCCGGCAAAAGAGGGCGCCCATCCAGCGGTTCGCCAAAAGGATCGATCACCCGGCCAATCCAGTGATCGCTGGGCGAAAACTCCGGGGACGGATGCAGAAGAACCGGGTCGCCTATCGCTGCCCGGTCCGGCGCCCGGTCTGGCAACATACTGATATTGCTGCCACTGATCTTCAGAACTTCGCCGTGCAGCTCATCCTGCGGACCGCGGCGCAGAATCAGCCGGTCGCCGATCCGGGCAACCGCAGCCAGCCCTTCGATTTCGATTTCCCCGCCTGAAATTCCGGTGACCCTGCCCATCTGCGTTACCAGGCGTTTGCCGGCTATTTGACGGGTCAGTGCTTGCAGCTCTGCTTTCATCGCAGTGGCCTCCATTGATGTCCTGAAAACAATTTCTAAAGGAATCGGGGTTAAGCCTTGATTGAAATCGAGCAAGGGAGAAGCCCTGGTGTTCACAGAACTGAACGTATTCAAGATTGCCTATTCCATGGCGGCCCATGCCGGCAAACGGCAGGCTTTGGTATCCCAGAATATCGCCAATGCCGATACACCCGGTTACCACGCCAAGGATATTAAGTCCTTTAAAGAAGTTTTTGCCGCAGGCGCCCGCCCCAGCAGTATGGTCGCCACCCGCAGCAGCCATCTGAACGGCACCGCAGACAGCAGCATGGACTGGGCGGTCACCACCAGCGATGCGGGCACCGACCCTAATGACAACTCAGTGTCTGTTGAAACTGAATTGCTGAAAGGCGTCGAGACCGAACGGCAGCACAAACGTGCAATGGCCATCTACAAATCCTCGATGAATGTCCTGCGCGCCAGCCTGGGCAAGAACTGAGGAGGCTTGAGCTATGAGTGAATTTTCCCGAGCCCTCTCCGTCACCGCCAGCGGTCTCAAGGCGCAGGCTGCGCGTTTGCGCCATGTGTCCGAGAACATCTCAAACGCCGACACGCCGGGCTACCGCCGAAAGACAGTGCCATTCGAAGCCGTGCGGGAACTGCAGACAGATGTCGAGCACGTCCGCACCGGCCGGGTCGCGCTGGACCGCCGCGATCTTGAGGAAATCTATGACCCTTCGCATCCGCTGGCCGATGACAGCGGGCACTACAAGGGCTCCAACGTCGATCTGATGATCGAGATCGCCGACGCCCGCGAAGCCCAGCGCAGCTATGAAGCCAATTTGAAGATGTTCGAGCAGACACGCTCGATGTCCGCATCACTGATGGACCTTTTGAGACGCTAACTGAACCAACTGCAACTTTTGGAGATCCAGAATGGATATTCGCAGCCTTTCAGCAACCAGCGGCTATGCCGCCGCCCGTCCAGCCACCAAGGCTGATCCCAATCATGCCGGACCTGCCGCAGGCGCCGGCAACCGCCTGAAGGAGAGCTTCGAGGATTTTGCCGCGACTCTGCAGCGCAGCGAGCAGGTTTCGGTACAGGCGATGACCTCGCAGGCCGATCCGCATGCGCTGGTGCAGGCGCTGGCTCAAACCGAACTGGCAGTGGAGACCGCGGTTACCGTCCGCAACAAGGTCGTCGAAGCCTATCAGGAAATCCTGAGGATGCCGGTCTAAGCCATGATGAGCGAAAGCCTGTTCTATGACACTTTGCGTCAGGCGCTGTGGGCGGCTGTCACCATGGCAACGCCAATTCTCATTGTTGCCCTGGTAGTCGGTCTGGCCATCGGCCTGTTTCAGGCCCTGACATCTGTGCAGGAAATGACGCTGACCTTCGTGCCCAAGCTGACCGCGATCCTGGTCGTGTTCTGGATGACCATGGGTTTCATGACACAAACGCTGGTGGCCTTCTTTCATGGCCACGTTGTCCCGATGATTGCCGGAGGCTCGTAATGGAAACTGCAGGCTACGCCACCCTCTCACGCCAGTCCGGCCTGATGCGGGAAATGCGCATCGTCGCCAACAATATCGC
>JBFOLS010000421.1:0-3345 GCA_040830225.1 Leisingera sp. | reverse complement strand
GGGGAGACCGTGAGCGCAGCGGCCCGGACCAATGCCTTGCAGGCAGCCATCGGCGGCTCTGTTCTGTTTGTGGCCGTGGCATTGCTTCTGGCGCGGAGCATCGCCCGGCCGCTCAAGAAGGTTGACATTGCATTGAAGAAAATGATGCGGGACGACTTTGATGCCGAGCTCCCTAAAACCCGTATTCGCGAAATTTCGGCAATCGCAGGCGCAGTTGTCGAACTCCGCGATGCGGAAGCTGCCAAACAGCAGCTGACAGAGGCAATCTCCGGCGTTATTGCCGCCTGCGGCCAAGGCGACTTCTCACGCCGCATAGCAGACAGCGGCGGCCGGGACGGCGGATTGAGCAACGGCGTCAACATGATCGGCGAAGTGGCCGAGAAGGGTCTAGGGGATGTTCTGACGGTGCTGGACGCGCTCGCAGAGGGTGATCTGACGCAGCGCATGCCGACTGGTCAGCAGGGTGTTTTCAAGGATATTTCCGCCGCCATCGACAACCTTGCTTGCAGCCTGGATACCATAGTCCGGCAGCTGGCAGGCAGCAGCGAGACGTTGAACGACACCTCGCAGGAAATCGCCTCTTCAGTCGCGGATGCGTCACAGCGCGGCGAAGCCTCTGCCGCAGCGCTGGAACAAACCGCGGCGGCGCTGCAGACGGTGCGCGACACTGTGCAGGACACGGCTGGGAGCGCTCAGGAAGCCCGCCAGTTCGTAAATGACGCCCAGGCCAAGGCGGAGTCCACCCGCGAAGTCGCAGAACAGACCGTCGCTGCCATGCAGCGCATCAAGGACTCCTCGGATGCGATCTCAAAAATCACCAGTCTGATCGACGACGTCGCCTTCCAGACCAACCTGCTGGCGCTCAACGCAGGCGTGGAGGCTGCCCGGGCGGGAGAAGCAGGCCGCGGGTTTGCAGTGGTTGCCTCGGAAGTGCGAGCACTGGCGCAGCGGTCCTCGGACGCGGCCCAGGAAATCAGTGTGCTGATCAACAGCAGCCATGCTGAAGTGACCGGCGGGGTGGAACTGGTGGATGCCGCGGGCGAGGCACTGGCGGCCATCCTCCAAACTGTCACCCAGGCAGCGGCGAAAGTGAGCGAGATCGCTGAAAATACCACCGAACAGGCCAACAGCATTTCCGAAGTGAATATAGCACTGGAAGCGCTGGACAAGGACTCCCAACGCAGTACCGCCATGCTGGAAGAGACCGCGGCAGCCGGCCAGATGCTGCGGGACGAGGCCGCCAGCCTGACCCAGTCGATTTCCGGCTTCCGCGTTGACCCTCACAGGCCGGCTTCGGCCACGGCGAGCATCCACGCTGGAAGTGCTGAAACAGCCTGAGCTCGGGTGCTTCGACCCACAACTAGCAGGGCAATCCCCCGGATCCTTCTGCAGGAAGGGCTTCCTCCCAAAGGTCAGAACGGACTGTCGGCCGGGCAAAGGCGCCGCACGGCCCGGCTGAAATTTGGCCGGGGCAGGAAGCTTCCAATCGCAGGCATGGGGCACCAGACCTCAGTGCTGCAAACGCAAAACCCCCGCTGATCGCTCAGCGGGGGTCTTTGTTTCTCAAATCCGGCAGGGCTTACCAGTCTTCGCGGACCACGACGCGGGTCTTGACCGGCAGCTTCATCGCCGCCAGGCGCAGGGCCTCGCGGGCGATCTCATCGCTGACACCGTCGATCTCGAACATCACGCGGCCAGGCTTAACCTTGGCGGCCCAGTATGTCACGGAGCCTTTACCCTGTCCCATACGGCCTTCGGTCTGCTTCGAGGTCACCGGAGTGTCCGGGAAGATACGGATCCAAACACGGCCCTGTCGCTTCATGTGGCGGGTCATGGCACGGCGGGCAGCCTCGATCTGGCGTGCAGTCACACGCTCAGGGGTGGTTGCCTTCAGGCCATAGGTGCCGAAGTTCAGGTCGGAGCCGCCTTTTGCCAGGCCGTGAATCCGGCCCTTGTGCATCTTGCGGAATTTAGTGCGCTTTGGCTGAAGCATCTCAAATCCTCCTTAGCGACGGCCGCCACCAGCACCACGGGGTGCAGGGCCGTCCTGGATTTCTTGTGCTTTACGGTCACGCGCCGAAGGATCGTGCTCCATGATCTCGCCTTTGAAGATCCAGACCTTGATCCCGATGATCCCGTAGGGGGTCATCGCTTCGGAGTGTGCGTAATCGATGTCGGCACGCAGGGTGTGCAGCGGCACGCGGCCTTCACGGTACCATTCGGTCCGCGCGATTTCCGCGCCGCCCAGACGGCCAGCCACGTTCACCCGGATACCCAGGGCGCCCATGCGCATGGCATTCTGAACCGCACGCTTCATGGCGCGGCGGAAGGACACACGGCGTTCCAGCTGCTGAGCGATGGACTCGCCAACCAGCTGCGCGTCCAGTTCCGGCTTGCGCACTTCAACGATGTTGAGGTGCAGCTCGGAGTCGGTCATCTTGGCGATTTTCTTGCGCAGGACTTCGATGTCCGCGCCTTTCTTGCCGATGATGACGCCCGGACGGGCGGTGTGAATGGTCACACGGCATTTCTTGTGCGGGCGCTCGATGATCACGCGCGCAATGCCTGCCTGCTTGCATTCTTTCTGGATGAACTCGCGGATTTTCAGGTCCTCGAGCAGCAGATCACCGTAGTCTTTGGTGTCGGCGTACCAGCGGCTGTCCCAGGTGCGGTTCACCTGCAGGCGCATGCCGATCGGATTGACTTTCTGACCCATTAGGCTTGCTCCTCAACTTGACGCACCTTGATGGTGATCTCCGCGAACGGCTTCAGGATTTTGCCGAACCGGCCACGGGCACGCGGACGGCCGCGCTTCATGGTCAGGTTCTTGCCAACCCATGCCTCGGCGACGATCAGCTCATCGACGTCCAGGTTGTGGTTGTTTTCAGCATTCGCGATGGCGGACTGAAGGCATTTCTTCACGTCCTGCGCGATCCGCTTGTTGGAGAAAGTCAGGTCGGTCAGCGCCTTCTCGACTTTCTTGCCGCGGATCATCTGCGCCACCAGGTTCAGTTTCTGCGGCGAGGTACGGAGCATACGCAGTTTTGCCATTGCTTCGTTGTCTGCCACGCGGCGGGGGTTCTTTTCCTTGCCCATGACTTACTTCCGCTTCGCTTTTTTGTCAGCGGCGTGGCCATAATAGGTGCGGGTCGGCGAGTATTCACCGAACTTCTGACCGATCATGTCTTCCGAGACGTTGACTGGGATGTGCTTTTTGCCGATGTAGACACCAAAGGTCAGGCCGACGAACTGCGGCAGGATGGTGGAACGGCGCGACCAGATCTTGATCACTTCATTGCGGCCCGATTCACGCGCTGCTTCGGCCTTTTTCAGGACATAAGCATC
>JBFOLS010000420.1:0-2103 GCA_040830225.1 Leisingera sp. | reverse complement strand
CGAATTCACCGCCGTCGGCAAATTGGGTCGAGGCATTGTGCATCAGAATGGCACTGTCGAGCTCAGCAAAGAATTTCTGAACTGCGGCCTCATCCTCGGTGATGATGCAATCAGTATGCTGCGAGTGGTGCGCGCGGATGTGCTGGATCGCCTCATCAATGTTTGCCACCTGCTTGGCCGCAATGATCGAGTCCAGGTACTCCTTGCCCCAGTCGTCTTCGCTCGCAGACATCATGCCATCCGGACCGGATAATCCAGCCTCCGCACGGATTTCCACGCCGGCCCCGGACAATGCAGTCAGAACGGCTTTTCCCAGTGTTCCTGCGATGTCTTGATGGATCAGCAGGCACTCGGCCGCCCCGCAAATACCGGTACGGCGGGTTTTGGCGTTCAGCACCACATCCAGCGCCTTTTGCGGATCGGCGGACTTGTCGAGGTAGATGTGCACGATGCCTTCCAGATGGGCAAAGACGGGTACCCGTGCCTCGCGCTGGACCAGGCCAACCAAGCCTTTGCCGCCGCGCGGCACGATGACGTCAACATAATCTGTCATCGTCAGCAGTTCCTGCACAGCAGCGCGGTCGCGTGTTGGAACCAGCTGTACGGAATCTTCAGGCAGGCCTGCAGATTTCAGACCTTCCGCAAGACAGGCATGGATGGCCTGCGACGAGTGGAAGCTTTCTGAGCCTCCGCGCAGGATAACCGCATTACCCGATTTCAGGCAGAGCGCGCCGGCATCGGCGGTCACATTGGGGCGGCTTTCATAGATCACCCCGATCACGCCAAGCGGTGTGCGCACGCGCTGGATCTTGAGACCGGTAGGCTGCTCCCACTCTTCCATCACTTCGCCAACCGGATCGCGCTGTTCTGCCACCGCGCGCAGGCCATCGACGATGCCCTGGATGCGGGCCTCGTCCAGCATCAACCGGTCCATCATTGCGTCGGACAAGCCTTTGTTGCGTCCGAATTCGAGGTCCTTGGCGTTTTCAGAGATGATCTCGTGCCGGCGGCTCCAAACCGCTTCAGCAGCACCAATCAGTGCCGCATGCTTGCGCTCAGCACTTGCCGTGGCCAAGATCTGCGCCGCTTGCTTTGCACGTTTGCCAAGCTCCGCCATCATGGCGGGGATATTTTCATTTTCTTTCATGTGTCTCGCACCCTTGCCGGTCCCCTGTCTGGCACGTCTTCGGCCCGCCGGCTGGAATAAACTATCTGCCTGATCTCTCAAAGCGCCATGTCATCGCGGTGGATCAGCGCGGCCCGGCCCGGATAGCCCAGCGTTGCCTCGATCTCTTGCGATTGGCGCCCCTGAATGGCCCTGGCTTCCGGCGCTGTATAACGCGAAAGCCCCTGACCCAGTTTGTGCCCGTCTGGGCCAAGGATGGCCAGCGGATCGCCGCGGCCAAAGTCACCCTCCACATGACGGACACCTGCCGGCAGCAGGCTTTTGCCTGACTTCAGCGCGCGAGCCGCGCCTTCGTCGATTGTTATCACGCCGCGCGTCTTCATCGCACTGATCCAGCGTTTGCGGGCGCCTTGCGGATCACCCTGCCCGGTGAACCATGTGCAGATTGCGCCTTCCTCAAGAGATTTCAGAGGGTTCAAGGTCGAACCTTCAGTAATCGCCATAGCACAGCCAGCGGCGGTAGCCATCTTGGCGGCAAGCAGTTTGGTGATCATCCCGCCCTTAGACAGACCGGAAATGCCGTCGCCGGCCATTGCCTCGATCTCGGGGGTGATCTCGTCAATCCGGTCATAGCGCTTGGCATCAGGGTCCAGCGCCGGATTGGCGCTGTAGAAGCCGTCGACGTCTGACAAGAGGATCAGGCAATCGGCGCCAACCGTCACAGCCACCTGCGCAGCCAGCCGGTCGTTGTCGCCGTAGCGGATCTCGTCCGTCGCAATGGTGTCGTTCTCGTTAACAATGGGAACGGCGCCCATGCTCAAGAGCGTCTCCAGCGTCGCGCGGGAGTTCAGATAGCGGCGGCGGTTCTCGCTGTCTTCCAGTGTCACCAGGACCTGAGCAGTCGTAATCCGGTGCGGCGCCAAGGCCTCTTCATAAGCACGGGCCAGCCGGATCTGTCCGACTGCTGCGGCTGCTTG
>JBFOLS010000419.1:0-2238 GCA_040830225.1 Leisingera sp. | reverse complement strand
AGAATAGGCGCCGACAACAAAGGCCAGGATCCCGGCAACCCGGCGGGCAAGATCCTCGTAGGTTGCAATCGGGTGCTTGGCCCGCGGCGCAGGCTCTTCGCCCTCCATCTCCTCCGCGGCATCCTGATCAGCGCTGTCTTCGCCAGCCGCATCCGCGCCGGCCCCCTCGGCACCGGAGGATGGCCCGGCTGCGTCTGCAACCAGGCGGGAGCGGCTGAAATAGCGTTCGATGAAATAGTTGATCGCTCCGTAAACGACCAGGATCGTGGTCAGGACAAAGTAGCTGCCCGCCATCAGCGGGATCGAGATGTCATTTTCCAGGACCAGATCAAAGGCGAGTTTGAGCCAGCCAAAAGCCATATAGGTCATCAGCAGCGGCGCCCAGGCCACTGCTAGGATGCGCACCAGCCATGAGCATTCCTCGGGCCCGCGCCCGGCCCGGATCGCGTTGGAAATTGCCCGGCCGTTGACCAGAACCATCAGCAGGTTGCCGAGCAACCCGACCAGCGCCAGCAGGCCATACACCATGGCGTAGACGTTGTAGTTGAGCCCGAAGTCGCCAACCCAGGTGGCGAACAGCACAGATGAAATATCATATGTCGCCAGCAAGGCTGCCCAGACATAGAGCCGCTTGGCATCCTTGTCGGAAAACACCGGAATCCGGTACTGTGCCAGAAACGGCGACAGCACCATCCGCCACAGGTCCGACACTATCCGGGCCAGGAAGAAAGCCGTGTAGACTGCCGTTGCGGTGAATTCGATAGAAGGATCACCGGAGGCGCCGAAAATCAGATAGGAAATCAGCGCTGCAAAGACCATCGCAAAGACGGTTCCGCCAATCCCCATCAGGAAGCGGTAAACCAGGAAAGGCATCTTTTCCTCGTAACCTTGCGGATTGGCGCGGATCCGGGCCACGACAAAACGCTTGGCAAAACGCTTTCCATAGATTTCCGTCGACAGCCAGCGGCCGATCAGCAGGAACAGCACGCTCCAGCCCAGCACCTCGACATAGGTCATGATGCGCCCGTCAGGGCTGGTCTGGCGCAGTATGTACTGCATCTCAAAGACCGAATACGGCAATGCCTCCAGTCGGCTGTTCAGCTCGGCCCGGAAGGCGCCGACCTTGGACTGCGCCTTCATCAGCATGGAGGGCTGCTCCATCGCATCCGTGGCAGCTTGGTCCGCTTCCTGCCCGTCGGGCGGAGCATTCAGCAGCTGGCCGCTGCTGTCGACAACCACGACACTCACTCCGCTTTCTGCCGCCTGTTCGATCGCCTGGGCCAGCGTATCCGCTCCCGCAGCGTCACTTTCCTGCGCGCCGGCGTGAGCCGCCAGTGTGAAACTCAGCAGCCCGCATAGCAGAAACCGGTACAAAACATGCAGCATGAATACCTATCCTTTTGGAAACTTGCGCCAAATTAACCACGGGCGAGGGCGTTGCGCAAATGGCGCGGGCGCAATTTCCTGTGCACCCTGCCACAAAGGCGCATGATTGCATGCACAGGGGCTCCGGGCTATACAATTTCAGATATCCGCCCCTTGGGCGGAAAGCCGAAACCCCGGCCCGGCAGGATCCGGCCGTGCCCGGAATGCGGCAAAAGCAAACACTGACCGCGTTCCCGCTGCAGCCCCGCTGCGGGGCGAGCAATCTGAGGCGGAAGATGGCGGAGCACAAGAGCACGCGCCCGGAGACGAGCGGCAGCCGCGGCTGGCCTGGTCCCGGCACCGCTGGAAACCTCCCATTGCCAGGCGCAGCCCAGCACCCCAATCAGGCACCCCAATGACGGACACAGGCACAACACAAACAGCGGCGGACAGCAGCATGCGCGGCCCGCGGATCATGTTCTACAGCCACGATACTTTCGGGCTGGGGCATTTGCGCCGCTCGCGGGCGCTGGCCGGCGCGATCACCGCCGCCAATCCGGATGCCTCGGCGCTGATCCTCACCGGTTCGCCGGTCGCCGGGCGGTTCTCCTTTCCGTCCCGGGTCGACCATGTCCGCCTGCCCGGCGTGATCAAGCGCTCCGATGGCTCCTATGCCTCGCGCACCATGGGCATGAGCATCGAGGAAACCGCAGAACTGCGCGCCGCGCTGATCCGTTCAACGGTGGAGCAATACGAACCGGATGTGCTGATTGCCGACAAGGAGCCCACCGGCTTTCGCGGCGAGCTGATGCCGGCGCTGGATCTCCTGAAATCCAAGGGCCGCTGCAAGATGGTCCTTGGCCTGCGCGACGT
>JBFOLS010000418.1:0-7931 GCA_040830225.1 Leisingera sp. | reverse complement strand
GCAGCGGATCAGCTTGCCAACATTCTTGGGCTTGTCGACCAGGGTCATGCAGCGGTGCAGGCAAACATTGTGGAACACCTGGATGGCTCCGTCCTGGCCGCGAACGGTCAGCAGCGGCAGGCCGGCGCAGGTGATCGGATGTGCGTCGCCCGGGCTGGCCACCTGGTGGGCAAACCCGATAAACACCCAGTTCTTGGACAGCACCGTCCGGCATTCCTTCTGCCAGATGTCTTCGCTCCTGTAGGCATCCGCCTTGAGACCGTGTTGCGGCCCGCCGGCAAGACGCGTTCTTTCCTCGGCAATTGTCATTCTTCCTCCCTTCGACACTGCCACATGCGCATGCCTTTGGTTCGGTATGCGCATGGAACCCGTCCCTGCCCTCCGGCTGCCCTGTCGGCATGTCTGAGCCATCAGGCAGGGGTTGGAAATCATGTTTGCGAAAATCGTATGACTTGGCAATAGTTTTTTACGATATTCGTTATGATGTGGAATTTTCAGGCAAGAATCAGGAGATGGCTGTCCTGAAAGCGGCAAGGCGGTGCGAAATTCGCATGATCACGTCGGATCGGCTGTGAGAATCACAAAATCAGCCAAGAACCCGCCGGATTTCGCTGCGGTTTGCAGGTTGCTCTCCTTAAATTTGCAGCCTGTCCGGAGGGGGAATTTAAGGAAGCCCGGATTCGGGACTTGGAATAGCGCATGAGCAATTTGCGGATTCCGGTGCGTTCGCCTAATCTCGGTTGCGGATACAGTAATTGGGCAACAGGCAACATGTCAGGCAAGCAGCAACCGTCTCAGCGCGCGAAGCGCGCCAGTCAAAGCATCCGGTCGCCGGGGGACGACCTCAATCAGCAGATCATCCGGCTGCTTCAGCAGGACGGGCGCATGGCGTTTTCCGAGATTGCTCAGAAGCTGGATGTGTCGGAAGGCACGATCAGGAACCGGGTTAGCGGTTTGCGTGAAAACAACATGCTGCGGATTGTGGCAATGTCGGATCCGGTAGCCACCGAATACACGACGGATGCGATGATCGGCGTCAACGTTGCCTCGGGCGTCACCCCGCGGGAAGTGGCGCAACGGCTGGAGAAAGACCCGCGGGTCGTTTTCATACTCTGGGTGGCCGGGCGTTATGACCTGATCGTCGAACTGGTCAGCGATGACAGCGATGCACTGAAGGGGTTTCTGGAGAGTGAGATCCATGGCAGCGATGATATTGCCGAAGCAGATGTCATGCTGGGGCTGCAGAACTTTAAAAACCAGTTCCTGCTGAAGCGGGACATGCCAGAGGGCAATGGCCCCGCGGAAGGCTGATCCGCGGGACGAGTCCACTGCCTGCACCTGCAGAATTACAAATTCTGCCTCGCAGTCGGCGTGGCGGCGCTCAAGCTCCAGGGATTGGCATAAACACTGCCCGGCAGGCCTCCCGCACATCCTGGACAAACAGCTCCACCGCGCGCCGGTGTACCTGAATGCGCCGGGTAGCAAGGCAGAAGGCCGAATGCCAGCGCAAGCGGGGGTGGCTGAGTTCCCGAAGCTTGCCGTCCGCCACCCAGGCGCGCGCGTAATGGTCAGGCAGCGGCCCAATGAATTGCCCGGTTTCGATCAGCATCGCCATCGCTTCCATATTTGCAACGACCGCCTTGGGTTCCGGGCTGCCGAGGTCGGGCGAAACCAGCATATCGTATGAACGCTGGCACAGCGGGTACTGCGCAATCGCCTGCGGGCTGACTGCGCTGTCGGGCAGGGCAAACAGCGGGTGGGTGCGGCCGCAATAAAGGCGGTGCTCCTCGGTGCAGAGTTCCTCATAGGCAAGGTCGGCGATCTGGTTGCGGAAGGGAGCAATGGCCACATTCAGTTCGCCGGTGATCAGTTGCTGGGTCAGATCGGCGGGGGAGGCGACGACGATATCCAGCCGGACTTCGTGAGCGCGCGCAAGGAAACGCTGAAACGCGTTGGTCAGATTGAGGCCCGGCAGGCTGTTCACCGCATCAACCACCCCGATGCGCAGATCACCGGTGACCGCGTCGCGCAACTCAAGCAGTTCAGCGTCGAAGTCACGGGCGCTGCGCAGGATGTCGCGGGCTTTCTGGTAGGCGATCTCGCCCCGTTCGGTCAGGCGGAAGCCGCCGCGGCCGCGTTCGCAAACCCGGTATCCCAATGAGGTTTCCAGATCGCGGATGCGGATACTGATCGCCGATTGGGTGATCCCCAGCGCATATTGCGCATCCGAGAAGCCGCCGCACTCGACCACTGTGACAAAGGTTTCCAAGAGCGTGTTGCGCAGCAGCTTCAAGGGGCGCCTCCTTCCGGGCCTCGGCAGAATTTACATGAATCTTCCTTATGTGAAGATAATCAATGTAATATTTTTTCATGCATAATCCCGTGCTGATCTACTCCCCGACCATTGTCAACCATGCCAACTGGGAGGAGACCCGCATGGCCTTTACCTTGAAGACCCTGAAAACCACCGCCGCCGCCGCGCTGGTGAGCCTGGCGCCGGCGGCTGTCTTCGCCGAAGACTGGAAGTTCGCCATTGAGGAAATTCCGGGCTCAATCATGGATGCCTATGCGCAGGAGTTCAAAAAACGCATCGAGGCGGCCACCGATGGCGATGTGACCGTGACCGTCTATCCGATGGGCACGCTTGGCACCCCGACCGAGACTGTCGAGCAGGCCGCGGACGGTATCATCCAGCTGACCAATGTTTCCATCGGCAACCTGGGCACCATCGTGCCGGAGAGCCAGGTCTTCCTGCTGCCCTACCTGCTGCCCTCCGATCCGGCTGCCATCTCGGACATCCTGAGCGGTTCCGAGACCATCTATGGCGATCTGAACGCTGATTTCCAGAAGCGCGGCCTGGAAGTGATGACCATGTATTCCGAAGGCCCGCAGGTCTGGACCACCAACCGCGAGATCCGCACCCCGGATGACTTTGAAAACTTCAAGATGCGGGTGATGGTGTCGCCGATCCTGCTGGAGACCTACAAGAACATGGGCGCAAGCCCGACCCCGCTGCCGTTCGGCGAAGTGTTCGGCGCGCTGCAGCTGGGCGCGGTTGACGGTCAGGTGAATCCCATCCCGACCATCGAAGAGATGAAATTCTATGAGGTCACCAGCCACCTGATCTGGGCCGGCGAGCAGGAACTGGTCACTACCGTTGTCGCAGGCTCCGACTGGTTTGCCACCCTGTCCCCGGACCGCCAGCAGCTGGTCCGCGACACCATGGCGGATATGACCGGTTTCATCGACGGTGTCGTCACCGATTTCAACCAGGCCCGTCTGGACGTGATCAAGGAAGCCAAGCCGGACATCGGCCTGGTGGTTCTGACCGAGGAAGAGCGTGACGTCTTCCGCGCCCGTTCGGGCACAACCGCCGCGGCCTATGTCGACACCGCCGGCGCCCGCGGCCAGGAGCTGCTGGACGCGCTGCAGGCAGAGCTGGCGGGCAACTGATCCCGCTTCCGGCCCCGCGCGGACTTGCGCGGGGCCACACCAAGGGAGGATATCATGCAAGACAGCAAATCCGCTCCCTTCGGCTTTCTGGGAAAGATTGACGGTGCCATCGGGCGTATCGAGGTCTGGATCCTGGGCTGGGGGATTATCCTGATGGCTGGCAACACGATCGCCAATGTCTTTGGCCGCTATGTGTTCAACCAGTCGATTTATTTCTCTGAAGAACTCAATGAGTTCCTGATTGTCATCGTCACTTTCATGGGGCTGGGCTATGCTACCCGCAAGGGCATCCATATCCGCATGTCGGCGATCTATGACGCGCTGCCTGTGAAGATGCGCAAAGGGCTGATGGTGGTGATCGCTGCAACCACCGCAGTGATGATGGCGCTCCTAGCCTGGTACGCGCTGGAATATGTGCAAAAGGTCGCCGGCCGCGGACGCATTACCCCGGCGCTGCAGGTGCCGCTGTACCTCACCTATGTCTGGGTGGTGATCGGGCTGGCGCTGACCGCGTTCCAGTATCTTCTGACCGCACTGCGCAACCTGAATTTCGCTGAAGCAGAGATCTATGTCTCCTACCTGGAGGTGGACAGCTACGAAGACCCGGAAACCGCTGCGGCCATCCTGCGTTACGAGGACGCTGCGGGCGGGGAGGAAAAACAATGACCGAATTGATGCTTGCTGTGATGATCCTGCTCTTGCTGGCAGGGTTCCCGATGAAGATGCCGCTGATCTCGGCCGCGGTGCTGGGGTTCCTCGTCTACTTCCCGGATATGAACATGCAGATCCTGGTGCAGCAGATGATCGGCGGGGTGAAGCCTTCCGCGTTGATTGCAGTTCCGATGTTTATTCTGGCTGCCGACATCATCACCCGCGGCCACTCCGCCAACCGGCTGATCGACGTGGTGATGAGTTTTATGGGGCATATCAAGGGCGGCCTTGCGATCTCGGTGACCTCGGCCTGTGCCCTGTTCGGCGCGGTCTGCGGCTCAACCCAGGCGACTGTGGTGGCCATTGGCGGTGCGATGCGGCCGCGGATGCTGAAATCCGGCTACAAGGACAGCTTTGCCATCGGGCTGATCGTCAATGCCGCGGACCTCGCCTATCTGATCCCGCCCTCCATCGGCATGATCATCTATGGTGTGGTCTCCGGCACCTCGATCTCGCAGCTGTTCATCGCGGGCATTGTGCCGGGACTGCTGATTGTGGCGCTGTTCTCGGCCTATTGCATGGTCTACGCTTACCGTCACGATATCCCTGTTCTGCCGCGCGAAGGCTGGGGCCAGCGATTTATCGCCATGCGCCGGGCGTTGTGGCCGATGGGTTTCCCGGCGATCATCGTGGGCGGCATCTATGGCGGAGTGTTTTCACCGACCGAAGCAGCTGCAATCTGTGTGCTTTACGCCGCGGTGCTGGAGGTGCTTGTTTTCCGCTCGGTCAAGCTGCGCGACCTCTGGGACATTGCCCTGTCGACCGGCGCCATCACCTCGGTGGTTTTCATCCTGATCGCGGCGGGCGCCGCCTTCAGCTGGACACTGAGCTTTGCCCAGGTGCCGCAGCAGATCATCGCCTCGCTGGGTCTGGGTGAAGCAGGGCCGCTGATGGTGCTGCTGGCCGTGAATATCGCCTTCTTCGTGGGCTGCATGTTTGTCGACTCGATTGTGGTGATCCTGATCCTGGTGCCGATTTTTGCGCCGATGATCAAAACCGCAGGCCTGGACCCGGTGCTGGTCGGCGTGCTGATCTCCCTTCAGGTGGCCATCGGTGCTGCAACCCCGCCTTTCGGTTGCAACCTGTTCACCGCCATCGCAGTCTTCCGCAGACCGTTTGTCGAAGTGGTGCGTGGTGTGCCACCATTCCTCATCATCCTTCTGATTGTGACCGGGCTGCTGGTCATCTTCCCGCAAATCGCCTTGTTCCTGCCGGAACTGGCTTACCGCTAAAGCAAGAAACTGGAGAGAAACATGTCTGGACACGGTTACGAATCCGGCCGCCTGAACCTGCCCTTTGTCGGCATCGCCACCTTCGGCAAGAAGCCCTATGTCGAGGATTGGGACAACATCAACGCAGACGTCGCCATCCTGGGTGCTCCTTTTGATTTCGGCTGCCAATTCCGCTCCGGCGCGCGCTTCGGCCCGCGGGCGGTGCGCGAGGCCTCGACGCTGTTTAGCTTCGGCCATGCCGGCGCCTATGACCACGAGGATGACGCCACCTACCTCGGTGAGGAGGTGCGGATTGTCGATCTGGGCGATGCCGACATCATTCACACCAAGACCGAGGAGAGCCACGCCAGCATCGAATACGGCGTCAAGAAGATCCTGGATGCAGGCGCCATTCCGGTGACCATCGGCGGCGACCATTCGGTCAATATCCCGTGCATCAACGCCTACGCCGAGGACTGCGCAAAGAACGGTGCGATCCACGTGATCCAGATCGACGCGCATCTGGACTTTGTGGATGAGCGCAAGGGCGTCACCAACGGCCACGGCAATCCGATGCGCCGCGCGATTGAGAAAGACTACGTCTCAGGCATGACCCAGCTGGGTATCCGCAATGTGTCCTCCACCGCCAGGGAAGGTTACATCGACGCCCGCGAGCGCGGCTCGGACATCCTGTCGGTTCGCCAAGTGCGCAAGCTGGGCACTGAGGCCGTGCTGGACCGCATTCCCGAAGGCGCGCGCTTTTACGTAACCATCGACATCGACGCCTTCTGCCCCTCGATTGCACCCGGCACCGGCACCCCCAGCCACGGCGGCTTCCAGTATTACGACGTGCTGGAAATCCTGCAGGGCCTCAGCAAACGCGGGGATGTGGTCGGTATCGACCTCGTGGAAGTGGCCCCGGCCTATGACCAGACCGAAAGCACCCAGATCCTGGCCGCGCAGCTCCTGCTGAATTTCATCGGTTTCATCTTCCACAACAAGACATAAGCCTCCTCCCGCTTGCCTCCGGCTTTTCCGGGGCAGCGGAAAACCTGGCGCGCCTTGTCCAATAGGCGTGCCAGGTCTTTTTGCGGGAGTTCTCTTTACCCCAGTTGCTGAGATTGCCGGTCAGGATCCTAATCCCAGGCAGGCTGCCCGACACTTTCCGCAGCAGAACGCAGGCCGTTGGCCACGCCGTCTTCAATCTCAACGGCGCCGCGCTGCTGGCAGGACAGATAGCTTTCGTTTTCCAGATCGCCGGGCATCCGGACCTTGCCGAAACCCGCGGCGGGCTGCCCGCCTCTGACCTGGCTGCAAAGGGCCTGCGCTTCCTGGCTGAACTGTCCCATGCTTTGGAAAGCGTCCGCCCGGATGCAAACCAGAAGCCAGTTGAACTCCATCGGTGTTCCCATCATCGCGGCACCTGCCAGCTCAGCAATCAGCCCCAGCCCGCTGCCTTTGGGACCGGCAGCCGGCAGCAATGCGCCGCCGGAATAAAAGTCATCCGGGTTACGGGTGGGGTTTCCCGCAGCATCCACAACGGCCCCTTTCGGAAGCTGCTGCCCGTTGGCCTGAGCAACCGCTACTTTGCCAGTGGCGATGGTGGAAATGGCGAAGTCGCACGCAACAGCTCCGTCCTTGCCGTCGGGCAAAGCCAGAGCGTAGGGGTTGGTGCTCATCACCGGTTCGGTTCCGCCAAAGGGAACAACGCTCGCCCACTTGTCCCGGCCGCCTCCGCCCAGGGTAATAGCAAAACAGCCAGCTTTGGCAGCGGTTTCGGCATAAGCGCCAAGCCTGCCGGTGTGGCCGCAGTTGCGGACACCGGCAACGGCAACAAAGGACTCCCTGGCGCTGGCAACCGCGGCATCGGTTGCGTGCTGCATCGCAGTGATCCCGATCCCGCCCCTGCCGTCGCACAAGAGAACACTTTGCGCCACTTGGGAAATCTCTGGCGTGGCCTGGCCATCCAGTTCTCCATCCCGCACAAGGCTGAGATACCAGCCAAGCCGATTGATGCCATGCGAGCGCATGCCGCGCATTTCAGCATCAATCAGGTGGTCGGTAACGACGCTTGCGTTGCTGGCGGAAAACCCGCCAGCCCGGAAACAGCGGTTCAGGAACCCGGAAAGCGTGCCGAGGTCGATTGAAACAGTCATGATGTCTCCTTGAGATCAGGATCAGGGTTCATTTGAACCGATCTTTTCCTTCCTTCTGGCCACATAGGCCTCCAGCTCCTCCTTGATGGCCGGGTCCATTGCGGGTTCTTCGTAGTCCTGCAGCGCCTGCTGCCAGAGGCCCGTGGCCCGCTGCAGAGCGTCCTTGGCGCCCGCCGCTTCCCAGTTCTCGTAGTTCTGCCAATCCGACAGCATCGGCTTGTAGAACGCGGTCTCGTAGCGCGCCATTGTGTGCTCGGCACCAAAGAAGTGGCCGCCGGTGGGCACTGACTGGATCGCGTCAAAGCCCAGCTCATCCTCGTCGAATTTCATCGGTTTCAGGAATTCGATCATGTTCTGGATGATTTCCACGTCCATGATGAACTTTTCATAAGACGCGGTC
>JBFOLS010000417.1:0-9041 GCA_040830225.1 Leisingera sp. | reverse complement strand
CATCCTGCTGCGCTCAGAGATCTTCGTGGAATACCCGCCGCAGACATGGATCGAGGGCGAAATCCAACAACTCGAGAAAGGCCACCCCACCACCGAGCTGTGGCAGGTGATCACGGGACAGCAGGAGGGCCGCAAGGACGCTCGCCAAATCACTCTGTTTGACAGCGTAGGCTTTGCGATCGAGGATTTCAGCGCCCTCCGCTACATCCAGCGCGCCATTCAAGGCACCGGGTTCTATGCTGATCTGGACCTTTTGGCCGACCCGGATGATCCCCGCGATCTGTACGGCATGCTGACCCGTGCGAAAGGCTGAAGCGATGGACCTCAGCCCGCGCCAAATCCTCGACCGTCTTGTGTCCTTTCCCACTGTCAGCAGCGAAAGCAACCTCGCGCTGGTTGATTTCGTCGAGGGCTACTTGCGGTCACATGGGGTGGCGCCTGCCCGCGTGCCGTCCCCCTGCGGCACCAAGGCGTCCATCTTTGCCCATATTGGACCTAAGGTTGAGGGAGGCGTGGTGCTATCGGGCCATACCGATGTGGTGCCGGTAAAAGGCCAGGACTGGAGCAGCGATCCTTTCACGGTCAGCGAACGCGACGGCAAGCTTTATGGCCGTGGCACCTGTGACATGAAGGGTTTTGATGCACTGGCGCTGGCGGCGGTGCCGCTAGCGCTGAAAAGCCCGCTTAAGCGCCCGGTCCAGATCGCGCTAAGTTATGACGAGGAAGTCGGCATGACCGGCGCGCCGCTGATGATCGACCGCATTCTGCAAAGCGGCTTGCCAAAAGCGGAGGCGGTGATCGTGGGTGAGCCTTCGATGATGCAAGTGGTTTCGGGCCACAAAGGCGGCTTCGGCTATATCGTGGATGTGAGGGGCCACGAGGTGCATTCCTCGATCATGCATGAAGGTGTCAGCGCCGTGATGATGGCAGCCGATATGGTCAGCTGGGCCAACCGGATGAACGCAGAAAACGCCGCCCGCGCACCGGGCCCGCTGGATACAGATTTCGTGCCTCCCTACACCACTGTCCACGTGGGCACCATCAAGGGCGGCACCGCTCACAACATCACCGCCCGCGATTGCCGCTTCGAAATCGATTTCCGCGTTGTCCCCGGCGAGGATCAGACTAAGTGGGAATCACGTTTCGAGGCTGAGGCCGCCCGGCTGGACACACAGATGAAGGCAATTCATCCGGACGCCGGGATCGTCCTGTACCAAGACTTTAGCGCGCCGGGACTGGCCCCCGAACCAAACGGTGCCGCTGAGGCGCTTGCCCGCCGCCTAACTGGTGACAACTCGGCCCGAGTGGTGAGCTACGCCACCGAGGGAGGCCTTTTCCAAGGGCGAGGCTATTCCACGGTCATCTGCGGTCCCGGCGATATTGCCCAGGCGCATCAGCCGGACGAATTTATTCTAATGGACCAGTTCCGAGAGGGATGGCGGTTTATGGAAAATCTGATCCTCGATTGCTGTCGGTGACAGTCCAAAGTGCTTCCGGCTTCGCAGGAAGGTTTCGCTCATAAGGCAGACTTACCTCAATCATCAAGTGGGGGAGCACAGTGCGCCTCAGTTTGTGAATTCACCGATCCGAAGCCACGTTAGAACCCTTTCGAATAGTTCCAAATTCTAATGACTTAACACTTGATCCAGGAAAGTGCGCGTTCGATCGCTGCCCGGGTTGGTAAAGAAGCTTTCGGGGTCGTTTTCTTCAATGATCTCACCAGCGTCCATGAAAATCACCCGGTCAGCAACCTTGCGGGCAAATCCCATTTCGTGCGTTACACAAATCATTGTCATGCCTTCTGCCGCCAGCGTTTCCATGACATCCAGCACTTCCCCGATCATTTCCGGATCCAAGGCTGACGTAGGTTCATCAAACAGAAGGATTTCTGGCTTCATGCATAGCGCGCGCGCGATAGCCACTCGCTGCTGCTGGCCGCCGGACAATTGCCCTGGATATTTCAGTGCCTGATTGGCGATTTGCACCTTTTCAAGGTACTTCATTGCGTCCTTTTCCGCATCCGCCTGAGAGGTTTTCCGTGCCAGCATCGGGGCTAGAGTGCAGTTCTCCAGTATCGTCATATGAGGAAACAGGTTGAAGTGCTGGAACACCATTCCCACCTCGCGGCGCATCTCGTCTATGTTGGGCGCATCGGCATCAATGGCTTGCCCCATTACTTCGATTGTCCCAGCCTGCTGCTGCTCAAGTTGATTAATACACCGGATCATCGTGGACTTTCCTGACCCGGAGGGGCCGCACACCACGATCTTTTCACCGCGTTCAACCGTGAGGTTGATATCTCTAAGCGCATGATAGTTGCCATAGAACTTGTTTACACCGTCCAGGCGAACTGCGGGGATGTTGGGTTCGGTTCTCATGCGGCCTCCGTCGCGTAGCCCCGCGCGCGCAGGGCGTCAGTGATTTCGTTCAGAATTTCCGGATCATCAATTGCGGCTGGCATCTTCCAGGCCTGGCCATCCGCGATCTTCTGCATCGTCCCTCGCAGCACCTTGCCGGACCGCGTTTTGGGCAGGCGTTCGACAGGCAGCGCGGTCTTGAAGGCGGCAACCGGCCCGATTTCCTGCCGGACCAGCTGGACCAGCTCTTTCTCCAGCGTGGCCAGGTCACGTTCCGCGCCTGCGTTGGTGACATAAAGGCCCAGCGGCATCTGCCCTTTCATCGCATCGGCCACCCCGATCACCGCGCATTCCGCAATATCCGGATGCGAGGCGATGACTTCCTCCATCGCCCCTGTCGACAGCCGGTGGCCGGCCACATTAATGATGTCGTCGGTCCGTGCCATGATAAAGACATAGCCGTCCTCGTCGATGATCCCGGCATCCGAGGTCGCGTAATATCCCGGAAACTCGGTGAAATAGGCACTCATGAACCGTTCGGGCGCGTTCCACAGCGTCGGAAAACAGCTGGGCGGCAGCGGCAGCTTGACCACGATATTGCCCAGCGTGCCCGGCGGCACCGGCTGTCCGGCATCGTCCAGCACCTGCACATCATAGCCGGGCATCGGTTTGCCCGGGCTGCCGAGGCGGACAGGAAAGGCGCCCAGCCCCACAGGGTTGCCCGAAATCGCCCATCCGGTTTCTGTTTGCCACCAGTGGTCGATCACATCCCGGTTCAGCTTTTCCTGCGCCCATTTGATCGTATCCGGGTCTGACCGCTCGCCAGCCAGGAACAAGGTGCGGAATGCGGACAGATCGTAATCCGCCAGCAGTGCCCCGGACGGGTCCTCTTTTTTGATCGCGCGGAATGCGGTGGGCGCGGTGAACATCGCGTTGACCTTGTGGTCCTGGATCACCCGCCAAAAGGCACCGGCATCGGGCGTCCCAACCGGCTTGCCCTCATATACAACCGTGGCGCAGCCCTGCAGCAGCGGTCCGTAGCAGATGTAAGAATGCCCCACGACCCAGCCCACATCCGATGCCGCCCAGAAGGTATCTCCGGGCTGCAAGCCGTAATGATGCTCCATGGTCCAGCGCAAGGCGACCATATGGCCGCCGTTGTCGCGCACCACGCCCTTGGGCTGACCGGTGGTGCCGGAGGTATAAAGGATATACAGCGGATCGGTTGCGGCCACCTCGGTGCAGTCTGCCCGGCGCCCGGCGGATTTTGCCTCTGACACGGCCGCAGCATAGTCAATGTCGCGCCCGGGGATCATTTCGCAGCGATAGGCGTCGCGCTGCAGGATCAGACAGGCTTCCGGCTTGATGGATGCTGTTGCGATTGCCTCGTCAAGCAGCGGTTTGTATTCGACAATCCGCTTTGTTTCGATCCCGCAGGACGCCGAAATGATCATGCGCGGTGCGGCATCGTCGATCCGCACGGCCAGCTCATGGGCAGCAAAACCGCCGAATACAACGGAATGCACAGCCCCCAGCCGGGCGCAGGCCAGCATGGCAAAGACCGCTTCGGGCACCATCGGCATGTAGATCACAACCCGGTCGCCCTTTACAACGCCATTGGCCTGCATCACGCCCGCCAAGGCGCTGACCTCGTCCTGCAGGTCGGCAAAGCTGAACCGTTTGACGCTGCCGGTGACAGGGCTGTCCCAGATCAGCGCGGTCTGCCTGCCCTGGCCGTTCTCCACATGGCGGTCGACTGCATTCCAGCAGGTATTGCAGGTCGCGCCCGCAAACCAGCGCCCCAAGGCGTCCATGTCTGGATCAAAGATTTTCTTGGCGGGTTTAATCCAGTCAATTCCTCTCGCAGCCTCTTCCCAGAAGGCTTCCGGATCGGCTTGCCAGCGTGCATACGCTTCTTCATATCCTGACATGGTACGGACCTCAGCAGACATAATTCAGGCCCAGGCGGCCGCCATCGACATAGATGGTCTCGCCGGTCACATAGCTGGCCTTGCTGGACGCCAGAAAGGCAACGACATCGCCGATTTCACGGGCGCTGCCCATACGCTGCAGCGGGGTGCGCGACATCGCCATCTTCATAGCTTCCGGATTGGCATTCACACCGGCCATCATCTCGGTGTCGATCGAGCCCGGCCCAACGGCATTGACGCGGATGTTATGCGGCGCCAGCGCCAGCGACATGGCCTTGGTCAGTTGCATGACGCCGCCTTTTGACGCGCAGTAGGCCGGAATTGCGGGGATGGCGACAACTGCGTTGATCGACGACATGTTGACGATCGCGCCTTCAATGCTGTTTTCAACCATTGTTCTGGCAGCCCGTTGCGATGCCGCGAAGACACCGGTGACGTTGACGTCCATAACTTTCTGGAAGTTTTCCAGCGAGTAATCGAGGAAACTGCCGGGCAAGGCGATGCCGGCGTTGTTCACCAGGGCTGTTACCGGCCCCAGCTCTTTTTCTACCCGATCGAACATTGCCATGATCTGGCCGGTGTCCCCCATATCGCAGACCATGCCGACGTGCCCTTCACCCAGAGTTTCCGCGGCGGCCATCACCGCATCTTGCTGAATGTCGGACAGCACAACACGGTAGCCGTCTTCGGCCAATGCCTCGGCACAGGCATATCCGATCCCCTGGGCAGCGCCCGTTACAAGAGCAATCTTCTGTGTCATCGTCGCGTTTCCTTAGAGTTCCAGCCCGTAATCGACCTTGGCTTGATCTTCGGTGATGTATCCGGCTTCGAGATCGGCACGGACCTGATCGCGATCCCGGGATTGCGGGTCGCCATAGCCGCCGCCGCCAGGCAGACTGAGTTTCAGGCGTTTGCCATTTTCGATCTTCTGGCGGCCTTTGCCGCGCAGCTTGGAGCCGTCCGACAGCTCAACCGCGCCAGGGCCGCCTGCGCCGCCGCCGTCCCGCCCCCGCGCCGGATTGGCGATGCGGTCAAACATGGCGTTGAAGTAGAAGTCGTAGCCGTCTCGGGCTTCAATCTCGATGGTCTGGCCAAGGCCGCCACGATACTTGCCGGCACCACCAGATCCTTCCCGCAAGTCCTTGCGCCAGACGGTGATCGGCCCGACATGCTCAGTCGCCTCCACCGACATGGTCGACACGCCCGAGGGGAAGGCGGTCGCTGACATGCCGTCAAGCGCGGGACGCGCGCCGGTGCCGCCCGAGTTGAACATCAGAACTTCGCGGTTCGGCAGGCTGCTGCCAGGGTCGGAGGGGCGTGCGGAAATCTGAATGTTCCACAGTGCCGAGGCGCCTTCGGCGGGCACCGTGTCCGGCATTGCCTGATGCAATGCGCCAAGCACCACGTCAGGCACCAAGTGCCCCATAACGTGCCGCGTCGAGACCGGCGCCGGGCGCTTGGCCGCAAGGATGCAGCCTTCGGGCGCGGTGATCTCAAACGGCAGCAGCGAGCCGGTATTGTTCGGCACTTGCGGCGCGATGGCGCATTTCAGGGCATAGCAGGCATAGGCCCGGGTGTAGACTTCCGGACAGTTCACGCCGAATTTCGACATCCCCGACGTGCCCGCGAAATCGGCCTTGAGCTGCGCGCCGTCAACGGTGAGCGTGACCTCCATATGCACCGGCGCGTCATAGCCATCCACGGTCATCGACGCGCGGTAGGTCCCGGACGGAACATTGGAAATCGCCTCCAGCGTTGCCTTGCGGCTACCCTCCATGATGAAATCACTCAACCCGTCCAGATCTTCGATGGCAAACTCGTCCATCATGTCCTGCAAGCGGCGGTTGCCCGCCTCGTTGCAGGCCGCCAAAGAGTACATGTCCCCCACCGTCTGATCCGGCGTGCGCACGTTGGCGCGCACCAGCTGGATCAGCAGGCTGTTCACCTCGCCGCGGTCAGCGAATTTGGTGATCGGGATCAGCAGGCCTTCCTCGAAAACTTCCCCTGCATCCGGACCGAAACCGCGGCCGCCAATGTCCACCACATGCGCAGTGCAGGCGAAATAGCCGATATGGGTCGCCTTGCGGAACACCGGCGTGACCACGGTGATGTCGTGCAGGTGGCCGGTGCCCATCCATGGGTCATTGGTAATGAACACATCGCCTTCAAAGGTGTTCTGCACACCGATTTCGCGGGCAAAGTGGGTCACGCTTTCAGCCATTGCATTCACGTGTCCCGGCGTGCCGGTCACCGCCTGGGCCATCATCCGCCCCTGACGGTCGAACAGCCCCGCGGACAAGTCACCGGCTTCCCGGACCGAGGTGGAGAACGCGGTGCGGATCAGGGTTGTTGCCTGCTCTTCCACCACCGCAATCAGGCGGTTCCACATGATCTGATAGTCGATCGAGGATACGCTCATTTTGCCGCTCCTTTCCTTAGCAGCAGCAAGCTGCCGTCGCCTTGTCCGATCACCGAATAGGCACTGGTCACAATGGTCGAGGTTTCATTCTCAACAACAACAGCCGGCCCTTCGACGATGACACCCGGCGCCATCGCCGAGCGCTCAACTTCCTGTGCCGTCACGGTCCGGCGCAGCGCGGCATCAAAGAACTCGCGGGTTGTGCCAGCTTCCAGCGGCAGCCCGCTCAGATGCCGTCCGGCCTTGGGCACGCCTGGAAGGACCGAAGCCACGGTCAGCGACCAGTTGGTCACCTCAACCGCCAGATCCTCGATAACTCTGCCAAACAGCATGCGGTATGCTTGTTCAAAGGCTTCCAGCAGCATGCCGCGGTCGCCAGTCTGGAATTCACGGTACGGCAGGACAACTGGAATTTCCCAGCCCTGCCCTGAGTAGCGCATGAAGGCGGTCAGCCTAGTGCTGGTTTCCGCATCCCCGGCCCCATCGGCCACAAAGGCCCGGGCTTCTGCTTCCAGCTCCTTCAGCGCCGCGTTCACGCTGCCAGCGTCGAATTCGTCAAGCCGCTGGAACAGCCCGCGCGAGGCTTCATAGCTGAACGGCGCCTTGAGGAAGCCGATTGCCGATCCAACGCCCGCACCCGGCGGGATGATCAAAGCTTCGATCCCCAGCTTCTCGCACAGGCGGCAGGCGTGCAGCGGCGCCCCGCCGCCAAAGGCGACCATGGTGAAATGTTCGATATCACGGCCGTTTTCCACGGTATGAACCCGGGCTGCGTTGGCCATATTTTCATCAACCATTTCGGTGACGCCAAAGGCGGCCTCTGCGGGCTCCATGCCGAGTATCGCACCAAGCCGCGAATGCAGCGCCTCGCGCGCATTTTCAGCAGATAGCGGAATTGCCCCGCCGGCAAAGTTGTCCGGATCCAGTCGGCCCAAGGCCAGATTGGCGTCGGTAACCGTGGGTTCTTCACCGCCACGCTGGTAACACGCAGGGCCGGGCTCAGACGCGGCCGACCTTGGGCCCACCTGAATGCGCCCCATAGCATCGACCGAAGCAATCGAACCGCCGCCAGCGCCAATCTCAACCATTTCGACAACCGGTGTTGAGACCGGCATGCCTGAGCCCTTTTTAAACCGGTACGTCCGGGCCACTTCAAAAGTATTGGCCGTTTTCGGCGTGCCGTCTTCTATCAGACAGATCTTGGCGGTGGTGCCGCCCATGTCAAACGAAAGCACCTTGCCCAGCCCATGAGCCAAGGCAAAATCGGCAGCAAAGATGGCACCGCCAGCAGGGCCGGACTCCAGAAGGCGCACGGGTTCGGCACTGGCAGTCTCAACCGAGATCAACCCCCCGCCGGAATGCATCATGAAGACCGGCGCTGCGACCCCTGTATTACGCAGGCGCGCAACCAGGCGCCCCAGGTAGTCCGCCACCTGCGGCTGAACATAGGCGTTGGCGATCACCGTATTGAAACGCTCGAACTCGCGCATCTGCGGTGAGATCACCGACGAGATCGAGATCGACAAATCCGGCACCGCCTTGTGCAGCGCCTCGGCCATCATCTGTTCATGGGCTGGATTCGCATAGGCATGCATAAAGCCGATGGCCACGGCCTCATAGCCGCCATCTATGATGGCTTGCACCATGGCGTCCACTTCGGCCTGCTGCAACGCAAGCAGCACAGACCCATCTGCGGCAACCCGCTCGTTCACGGTAAAGCGGTCCTTGCGTGCCACCAGCGGGGTCGGCAGCGTCAGGTTTAGATCGTATTGCTCAAAACGGTTTTCCGACCGCATTTCAACCACATCCCGGAAACCTTCCGTGGTGATGAACGCCAGTTTGGCGCCCCGCCGTTCGATCAGCGCATTTGTCACCAGGGTAGTGCCGTGGATAACCTGGCCGATCTCTCCAAGCGGAATTCCAGCCGCCCCTGCGGCCCTTTCAATACCATCAAGAATGGCTTGTTCGGGCTGGCTGTAATTGGTGAGCACTTTACCGGTGCTCAATCCCCTCGGGTGCTGGAGCGCAATGTCGGTAAACGTGCCGCCGATATCAACACCAACACGGATATTCGGATTGGACATGTCTGGTCCTCGTCTCAGAAACTCTTGATCAGCTGGTTTGCCGCAAAGGCCGTGTGGTAGAACCCGGTCTTCAGCGTCCGGTTGCTGACTGGTTCAAGCGGCGTTACCGGCACCGGAAGCGTATCTTCGCCCGCACCGGTCATCAGTCCCGCCAGGGCCTTTCCGAACATCGTCCCGGTGGTAATGCCCCGCCCGTTGTAGCCGACCGGCGTGTTCAGGCCGTCGGCCAGCCGGTGGATGTGGAACAGAT
>JBFOLS010000416.1:0-4081 GCA_040830225.1 Leisingera sp. | reverse complement strand
AGCGCTGTGGAATGCGAGCTTTGCGATTCCCCGCGGCACGGTGACGGCGCTGGTCGGGGTGAACGGTGCTGGCAAGTCGACCCTGTTCAAGGCGATCATGGGGTTCGTCCCGGCCGCACAGGGCGAAATCCGCATCCTCGGAATGACGGTCAAGGACGCGCTGCGCAAGAACCTGGTTGCCTATGTGCCGCAATCCGAAGAAGTCGACTGGGCCTTTCCGGTGCTGGTCGAGGATGTAGTGATGATGGGCCGCTATGGCCACATGGGTTTCCTGCGCCGTCCCAAGACGGCGGATCACGAGGCCGTCGACCAAGCACTGCGCCGGGTCAACATGCAGGACTTCCGTCACCGCCAGATCGGCGAACTGTCCGGCGGCCAGCGTAAGCGGGTGTTCCTGGCCCGGGCATTGGCCCAGGACGGGCAGGTGATCCTGCTGGATGAGCCGTTCACCGGTGTCGATGTAAAAACCGAAGAGCAGATCATCTCTTTGCTGCGTGAGCTGCGCGCGGAGGGCCGGGTGATGCTGGTCTCCACCCACAACCTCGGCAGTGTGCCGGAGTTCTGTGACCGGACCGTATTGGTCAAGGGCACGGTTCTGGGTTTTGGTCCGACCGAGACCACATTTACCCGCGAAAACTTAGAACACGCTTTTGGTGGCGTGCTGCGCCACTTTACCCTGGGCGGCGATGCTCTGCATGACGACGGTGACACCCGCGAGGTCACCATCCTGACTGATGACGAACGCCCCTTTGTTCAATACGGCGAAAAAACCCAAACCAGCGAGAGCCGGGAACAGGAATGATGGAGTACCTGCTCGAGCCGTTCTCCTACGGCTATATGACTAATGCGATGTGGGTTTCCGCGCTGGTGGGCGGCGTCTGCGCCTTCCTGTCGGCCTATCTGATGCTCAAGGGCTGGTCGCTGATCGGCGACGCGCTGTCCCACTCGGTGGTGCCGGGCGTTGCCGGAGCCTACATTCTGGGCCTGCCTTTCGCATTGGGTGCGTTCATTGCGGGCGGGATGGCAGCGGGGGCGATGCTGTTCCTGTCGGAACGTTCCGGCCTCAAGGTCGACGTGATCATCGGCCTGATCTTCACCTCTTTCTTCGGGCTCGGCCTGTTCATCGTCTCGATCAACCCGATGTCGGTGTCGGTTCAGACCATCACCATGGGCAACATCCTGGCGATTACGCCGGAAAATACGCTGCAACTGGCGATCATCGGATTTGTGTCGCTGGCGGTTCTGCTGACCAAATGGAAGGACCTGATGGTCACCTTCTTTGACGAAAACCACGCCCGAACTATTGGTCTCAGGCCCGGATTGCTGAAGGCGGTGTTCTTTGTGCTGCTGTCGGCCTCGGTGGTGGCTGCAATGCAAACCGTGGGCGCCTTTCTGGTGATTGCCATGGTGGTTACGCCAGGTGCCACGGCTTATCTGCTCTGCGACCGCTTCCCGCGGCTGATTATGGTGTCGGTACTGATCGGCGCCGCCACCAGCTTTTTCGGGGCCTATGCCAGTTACTTCCTGGATGGCGCCACCGGCGGCATCATCGTGACACTGCAGACGTTGATCTTCCTTGTGGTGTTCCTCTTTGCCCCGAAACACGGGCTGCTGGCGGCCAAGCGCAAAGCGCGCGAGGCACTGAAACGCGGGCCGGTTCCGCAAGAGGGGGCTGTGTGATGGACCTCGATACACTGCTGATGCCGTTCCAGTTTGCCTTCATGCAGAACGCTTTTTGGATTTCGCTTATTGTCTCGGTTCCCACTGCGCTTTTGTCCTGCTTCCTGGTGATGAAGGGGTGGGCGCTGATGGGCGATGCGGTCAGCCACGCAGTGCTTCCGGGGATCGTGCTGGCCTATGTCGTGGGTATCCCGCTGATCATCGGCGCCTTTGCGGCGGGCATGCTTTGTGCCGTGGCAACCGGCTTTTTGTCCGGAAACAGCCGGGTCAAGCAGGATACGGTGATGGGGGTGGTCTTCTCCGGCATGTTTGGTCTGGGGATTGTTATGTACGTCGGCCTTGAGACCAACGCGCATCTGGATCACATCCTGTTCGGCAATATGCTGGGGGTCGAGCCGGATGAGCTGTGGACCGCAGGCATCATCTCGCTGGTGGTTGGCGCCGGGCTGGTGCTGAAGTGGAAAGACCTGCTGCTGCACAGCTTTGATCCGGCACAAGCGCAGGCCTCGGGCCTGCCTGTCACGGTGCTGCACTACGGGCTGCTGGCGGCACTGTCGCTGACCATTGTGGCGACCCTGTCGGCGGCGGGTCTGATTTTGGCAATTGGTCTGCTGATCGCACCGGGGGCCGTGGCTTTCCTGGTGGTGCGCAAGTTCAGCACTATGCTGTGGGTCTCGGTGCTGGTCTGCATGTTCTCTATGGTGGCGGGTACCTATGCCAGCTTCTTCCTGGACAGCGCTCCTGCGCCGACCATCGTACTCATCCTGACGGTGCTGTTCATCCTGGCCTTCGTGCGGCGGCTCTATCTGACCCACCGCACATCCATGCAACGCGCCAAGAACACTTCGGGAATCGCGTGAATCACGCGGCCCCGGGCTTGGCCATCTCCAAGAGCCACTGACGCACCAGTTCGGCGTTGGGGACCAGATCCTGGCTCTTCGACCACACCAGGTAGAAGCCCGCGCCGGTGGTCCATGACCACTCTTGGCGCGCCGCCAGCAACCCCTGTTTGATCAGCGGCTTGGTCACATGCTGCCAGCCAAAGGCAAAGCCCTCGCCGGCGATGGCCGCCTGCAGCACCAGCGCATAGTCGTTGAGGCGCATGCCCGAAGCCGGCGGGCGGCCGGTGACCCCGAAATGCTCGAACCACTGCTGCCACCTGGGGCGCTCGCGGATCGGTTCCTCCAAGTGGATCAGCCGCTCATGCAGCAGGTTCGGAACTGTTGCCAGATTGACTGCCGAGGCCATCACGCGCGGGCTGGCCACCGGATAGATCACCTCGGGCGCAATTAACGCAGAATGGCAGTCTGGCCAGTTTCCAGTCCCCCGCCGCACCGCCAGCGAGATGCCTTCGGTGTTGATGTCCGGCTCCCGGTCCGAGCTTTGCAGGCGCAGGTCGATATCGGGGTGCGCCTCGTGCAGCTGGGTCAATCTTGGCATCACCCAGTAGTATGCAAAGGCCGAGGAGCAATTGAGTGTCACATGGTCATTGCGCCCAAACTGCCGCACGGCTTTGGCGGATGCCAGCACATCTTCCAGCGCCTTGGAAACATCGGTGTAAAGCCGCATGCCCGCCCCGGTGAGCTCCACCTTGCGATGGCTGCGGCGGAACAGGACCACGCCCAATGATGCTTCCATCTGCTTGATTGCCGCGCTGACGGCAGGCTGCTGCACGTTCAACTCCTCCGAGGCACGGGTGAAGGATCCGTGCCGGGCGGCGGCTTCGAACACGATTAGGTGGCGCGGGCTGGTGAGGAGTTTCCACAGTTCTTGCATAACTCTGAATTATCCAAACGATCAGATTTTTCAACCGTCACAAACTGGAGCGGCAAAGATAGTTTGATTCATCACTTGAGATTTTGGAGAGCCCCATGGCCCGACGCGCCCGCGCCTCGCGCGACAGAACCACTGCCCCCGCCGGCGCCCCCGCATCCCCCTGGATCCAGCGCACACTGCCATTCTTCGACGTGCTGGACGAGGAAAAACTGACCAAGATCGAAGCTCAGGTCGACTGGATCTTCGAAGAGGTCGGCATTGCCTTCCGCGACGACCCCGAAGCGCTGCGGATTTGGAAAGAGGCAGGCGCGCGGATCGAAGAGGATACCGTGCGGGCGGATGCCCAATGGATCCGCTCGCTCTGTGCCAAGGCGCCGCGGGAGTTTACTCAGTTGGCCCGCAACCGGGAGCGCTCGGTCACAATGGGCGGCAATAATCAGGTGTTTGCGCCGATCTACGGCGCGCCTTTTGTGCGCGACCTGGAGGGCGGCCGCCGCTATGGCGACATGGAAAGCTTCGAGAAGCTGGTGAAGCTCACCTACATGCATCCGAACCTGCATCACGGCGGCTTTGTGATCTGCGAGCCCTGCGATGTGCCGGTAAGCAAGCGCCATTTCGACATGCT
>JBFOLS010000415.1:0-6850 GCA_040830225.1 Leisingera sp. | reverse complement strand
TGGCGCTGGCCAAGGCGGCGCGGGCAGAAAAGTACCTGCAAAAGCCTGAGCTGACCGACCTGCTGGTGGCCCAGGCCGCTGAGATGAGCGGCGACACTCAAAAGGCGTCGGAAGCCTACAAGCGGCTGCTGTCGGGCCAGACCACCCGCTTTGTCGGTGTGCGCGGGATCATGAAGCAAAAGCTGTCGGAAGGCGACACCGACACCGCCCGCCAGCTGGCTGAGAAGGCGCTGGCGCTGCGGCCCAAGCATGAGGAGGTACAGGACACCCTGCTGCGCCTGCAGGCCCAGGCCGAGGATTGGGCCGGCGCACGCAAGACACTGTCGACCAAGCTCAAGACCGGCACGCTGCCGCGTGATGTGTTCAAACGCCGTGATGCGGTGCTGGCACTGTCTTCCTCCAAGGGCCTTCTGGACGAAAACGCAACGGTCGAGCAGCAGGAGCAGGCCATCGAAGCCAACCGCCTGTCGCCGGATTTGGTGCCCGCCGCAGCCATGGCAGCCCGCGCTTATCTTGCCAAGGGTAAGAAACGCCCGGCGGCCCGGTTGCTGAAGAAGGCCTGGGAAAACCAGCCGCATCCGGATTTGGCACACGCTTTTGCCGAAATCGAGCCGGAAGAGAGCGCGCTGGACCGCGTTAAGCGGTTCGACCAGCTGGCCCGTCTCAAGCCGCAGGATGACGAGACCCGCCTGGTGATGGCAGAGCTGAACATCGTAGCCGAGGACTTCCCCGAGGCCCGCCGCTGGCTGAGCGATATGGCTGAACGTGCGCCGGACGCCCGGGCGCTGACCCTGATGGCGGCGATTGAACGCGGTGAAGGCGCGGGCGACAAGGTGGTGCAGGGCTGGCTGGCCAAGGCACTGACCGCGCCCCGCGGGCCGCAGTGGGTTTGCGAAAACTGCAACCATATCCATGCGGACTGGGCACCGGTCTGCGAGCATTGCGCCAGCTTTGATACCCTGTCCTGGAAGCGCCCGGAAACGCCGGAAGTGGCCAGTGTTGCAGCCGCCCATATGCTGCCTCTGATCACTGGAGCGCTGGAAGACAAGGCGGCTGAGACAGCGGAAGAGGCTGAGATTCTGGAAGCTGAAGACGAGGCCTCGGCCGAGTCGCAGAACGCAGTCAAAGAGCCAGGCTGAAGCCTTGGTATCACCTGCTGAAACAAACAAAGCGCGGCGGAGAATCCTGCCGCGCT
Organism: Leisingera sp.; assembly: GCA_040830225.1. Taxonomy (GTDB): domain Bacteria; phylum Pseudomonadota; class Alphaproteobacteria; order Rhodobacterales; family Rhodobacteraceae; genus Leisingera. The sequence continues at coordinate 5,655 of JBFOLS010000415.1, read as the reverse complement.
TTTTCGTTTGGCGACAGGAAACGGCAACTGCAACGCAGCGCATATCGAAACGCAGCCGCCGGGATTTGTTTGTCTTTGGGAATGGTGCCCAGGAGAGGACTCGAACCTCCACGTCCATACGGACACTAGCACCTGAAGCTAGCGCGTCTACCAATTCCGCCACCTGGGCAGGTGTCGTGTGGAGCGCATATATGCCTGTTTTCGGGGGACGTCAAACGGAAACGCCGCCTGCGGAGCGGGCAGTACTGTTTGCTGTCGAAATGGACCAAGCATCAGGTAAATAAGGCGGTCAATCTCATCAGCGAATATGAAAACGTGCTGACACCGAAGCCCGGTGCGGCGGTTATGGCGGGTTGACCTGTGGCCACTTCCATAGTGCCGCCGTTCGGGAGATAGGCGGCATTGCCCGCGTGAACACCGGATACTAGGTCGAAAGCTGCAACATGTTGTCCTAGCTGATCGCGGGCCCGGCCTCGGTGACCGCCGTCGAACTGTCGCACGCCCATGTAGCGCTTTTGCGGCTGAAGTTGGCCGCGGCGCAGAACCTGCCGGATAACGCCGCTTTCCACCAGGTCTTCGGTCATGCCGGCATGACCGGAAATGCGGGTCTGTATAACCGCTATGTCCGGGTCAGTCTGAACGATCGCGAGGATCCCGGACTGGCAGGGTGCCCTGCGCCTGGCCTGCGCCCAGCTGATACTGGGCGGGCAGCTGCATTCGCGTGACTTCTCTGATCAATGCGGCTGGTCTGTCTGGTCGTCAAGGGGCTGAACCGCTGGCTGGGAAAGTTCCGCATGAGCCCGCGGCTGGATCTGGCGGAAGCGCTGAGCAGTGCCGCAGCATAGATTGGCGGCACAATGAAGCACGGCCAGATCTTTCGCGGCTATACGCAATACGGGGGGGTGGAGCACCGGCGCTGAGGTGCGCCGGCGCATTTAAGCGCTGTGGGCGGCCATTGCCTGGGAAAGCACGCACATCAGCTCAAACATAAGCGAGATGCCTAGCCAGGCGGTGCTGCCCGACTCGTCAAAGGGCGGCGCCACCTCGACCAGATCGGCGCCGATCAGGTTGACGCCGGCCAGCTCGCGGATCACCTGCTGCGCCTGGAAGCTGTTAGGGCCGCCGATCTCAGGCGTGCCGGTGCCCGGCGCATAGGTCGGGTCGACAAAGTCGATGTCATAGGTGCAATAGGCCGGTTTGCTGCCAAGGATACCGCGCACCTCCTCCATCACGTCCTTGATGCCGCGGTCGAACAGCTCTTCCACACGGACGATCCGGATGCCCTGCTCCAGGCCCCACTCGATATCCTCGGTGTTATAGGCGGTGCCGCGGATGCCGACCTGGACAAAGCGCTTGGGGTCGACCAGCCCTTCCTCCACCGCGCGGCGGAAAGGGGTGCCGTGAGTGTATTTGTAACCGCCGAAGTAGCTGTCGAAGAGGTCGGTGTGGCTGTCGAACTGGACCAGCCCCAGCGGGCCGTCTGCCGCCAGGGCGCGCAGGATCGGCAAAGTGATCAGATGATCGCCGCCTGCGGTCATCGGGGTGATGCCGGCCGTCTTGAAGCCGCTGTAATAGGCGGTGATCCGCTCCAGGCTGTCCTGAATGTCCACCGGATTGGGCGGCACATCGCCCAGGTCGGCGCAGTTGACGGTGGTAAAGGGGTTCACGCCCGTCACCGGGTTCATTGCCCGGATCATGGTGGAATAGTCGCGCAGTTGCCGCGGCCCGTGACGGGCGCCCGGGCGGTTGGTGGTGCCGCCGTCCCAAGGAACACCAACCAGCCCCATTTGAATGTCACCGTACCTCGGGTGATCCGGTGTCAGCGACGGCAGCCGCATGAAGGTAGGCACCCCGGCGAACCGGGGCAGCTCCATGGCAGATACCGGCTGGAAGAAATCATCGCCTGCTTGGGTCATGCTGTGGCTCCGTTCTTTACGTTTTCCGCAATCATCGAAATCATCTCGAACATGATAGCAGAGGCGGTCAGGGCGGTGATCTGGTTCGGGCTGTCCTTGGTCGGCATCATGCAGACGATATCGCCGCCGACGATGTTCATGCCGCGCACTGCGTGCAGCAGGGCGACGGCTTCGTCGATGTCAAAGCCCTTCTCCCCCGGTTCAAGGTTTGAAACCGCCGGTGCGATCGTCGGGTCCAGGCAGTCGAGATCGAAGGTGATATAGACCGGCCGGCCTGCCATCACTTCCTTGATCTGTGCCACCACGTCCTCAATCCCGCGTTTGCGGAACTCTTTCATGGTGACGATGTTGTAGCCGTAGTCATAAGACGGCTGCAGCCAGTCGAGGGTGCGGGGATGGCCGCGCAGCCCGATCTGCATGGAGTGATGCGGGTCAACCTGGCCCTGGTCGGCCAGATAGGCTCCCCAGTGGGCGGCGGATTTCTTGGCGCCCAGAAAATGGTCGACCTTGGTGAAGACATCCGTGTGGGCGTCAAAATGCAGGAAGCAGACCGGCTCGCCCTTGGTGACCTTGCCGCAGCCGATCGCCTGCACGATGCCGCCGGTGATCGAATGGTCGCCGCCGATGGAAACCGGGCGGGCGCCGGCGGCATCGATCTCCTGATAGAAGCGGGTGATCTGTTCGATGCAGTCCTCGTTGTCATTGGCGCGGGGGAAGGGCACGTCGCCGATGTCGGCGATTTTGGCGGCCTCCCACGGGTTCAACTGGAACTCCCCATGCACACGGCGCCCGACGGCCGAGACATTGCGCAAGGCGCGCGGACCCAAATGCTGGTCGCGTTCTGTGGTGCCGTTGCCAGTGGAATGCGGCACGCCGACCAGGGCGATGTCCTGACCTTCGGGGCCTTCGTTGGGGCAGCGGAACATGGTGGGGATGCCCCACCAGTAGAGGTTCTCCATCATGGATTTGAGGTGTTCGTCAGCCATGAGCAGTCTTTCCGAGTTAGAGAAGAAAAGGGCCCCGATGCTAAATCTGCAGCACCGGGGCAGTCCGGGAACAGCCCGGGGGAGGGGTCAGCTTTCGCCGGTTTTCTTGCGGTATGCCCCTTGTGCGATCCGGTCGATGACCATGGCGCAGAACAGGATGGCGAGACCGCCCAGCAGACCTTGACCCTTGGCTGCATATTGCAGCGCTTCCAGGATCAGGGCGCCCAGCCCTTCGGCACCGATCAGCGAGGCAATCACTACCATCGACAGCGACATCAGGATGGTCTGGTTGATGCCGGTCATGATCGAAGGCAGAGCCAGCGGCAGCTCGACGTTGAACAACAGCTGGCGGCGGGAGCAGCCAAAGGCGACGGCGGCTTCCTTGGTGGCCTCGGGCACGCCGCGCATGCCCAGGGCGGTCAGGCGGATCACCGGCGGCATTGCAAAGACCAGGGTGGCCAGTACGCCGGGCGGTTTGCCGGTGCCGAAGAAGGCAATGATCGGAATCAGGTAGACGAAGGCCGGCATGGTCTGCATGAAGTCCAGCACCGGCTCTGCGATGGCATAGGCGCGTTTGGACTTGCCGAACCATATACCGAGCGGAATGCCGATCGCCACGCAGAGGAAGGCACCGGCGCCTATCAGCGCCACGGTGATCATCGCCAGCTCCCACAGGCCCATGAAGGCGAGGTAGGCGAGGGACGCTGCAGTAAAGATTGCCACCCGCGGTCCGGCCAGGCGCAGGGCCATGACTACGGTCACAAACATCACCACAGGCCAGGGGGTCTGGATCAGCAGTACTTCCAGACCGTCCAGCACCCAGCGGATGCCTGCGGTCACCCCGTCGAAAACATCGCCAAAGTTGTTGGCCAGCCAGTCAAAGCCCGCATCGCCCTTCTTGGACAGCGCGGCGAAATATTCCTTGCCAACCGGGAATTCGGTGATCGGCAAGCGCTCGCCCAGCAACCCGCCGGTGACATTTGCCATGGCCTCGTCCGGCTTGGCGACGGTGAAACGCACCAGGGTCAGCGGCCAGATCGCCAGCAGGCCGATTGCACCGAAGATCAGCCCGTTGCGGCTCATGCCCGACTGCGCCTTTTGGCCCGAACGCCAGCGCAGGTACTGTGCCTCATAGGCGGTGTTGGCATAGAAACCCTCCGCCAGTTTGATCACCGCCATCAGGGCAAGGCCGGTCAGCAGAATGGCCAGCGCAGTGCTGCTGGCAGCATTGGCCGCATCCAGCGCCTTATCGGCGGCGGCGCGCAGATTGTCGGCGATCTTGAGCTTGGCGGCTGCCCCTGCGGCATCACCCGCGGCAGTCAGGTCCGCCGCCTGCGCCTCGCGCTTGGCGATATTGGCCAAGAGGCGCTCGTAGCGGGCCAGCTGGTCGGCGCCCAGTTCGCCCCACAGGCCGCGGCCGATCTGCACCAGGGCAAACAGCTCCAGCACCAGGAACATCCAGAAAAAGCCCCAGGCGCCGCGAGCGGCTCCCCACAGCGGGCCGCAGACGGCAGCCATGGTGTTCCAGGACCAGGCAAAGCCGGTCTTGCCCTGGATGCGGGCAAACTCCCGGGTGTAGTAAGGCCGGTTTTCTACGGCAAATTCTTCGACGCTGAGGCCGGGGGATTGATAGGTTGTATCCTTCATGCCTTGCCCCCCTGAATGCCTTTCAGCAGCGTGGCGCGGTCGACCACGCCGATGTCGGCGCCGTCATCGCCGGTGATGACAATCACGTTCTCGGTCGAGGTGGCGATGTCGATCAGCTGGTCCAAGTCGGTGCCGTGATGCGCCCGCGGGCTTTCAGCGAAATTCACCGGGCGGGTGGGTGTGTACTCGCTGATCGGCACCATGATCGAATGGGCAAAGACCAGTTTCAGCTTGGAGATGCCCTCGACAAAATCGCGCACATAGTCGTCGGCCGGCTGGGTGACGATCTCTTCCGGGGTGCCGATCTGCACGATGCGGCCGTCCTTCATGATGGCAATGCGGTTGCCGATGCGGATCGCCTCGTCCAGATCGTGGGTGATGAAGACGGTGGTCTTGTTCAGTTCCGCCGAGAGCTTCATGAACTGGTCCTGCAGCTGGCGGCGGATCAGCGGGTCAAGGGCCGAGAAGGGTTCGTCCATCAACAGCACATCCGGGTCCGAGGCCAGTGCCCGGGCAAGGCCGACACGCTGCTGCATGCCGCCGGACAGCTCGCGCGGGAAGCGGTCCTCGAAACCGGTCAGGTTCACCTTGTCCAGGCAGCGCTGCGAGACTTCCCAGCGGGTCGACTTTGGCTCGCCGCGCACCTGCAGGGGGAAGCCCACGTTGTCGCGCACGGTGCGGTGCGGCAGCAGCGCCATGTGCTGGAACACCATGCCGATGTTCATCGCCCGCATCTCGCGCAATGCCGCATCCGAGAGGGTCAGCATGTCGCGGCCCATGACCGAGATATTGCCGGCGGTCGGTTCGATCAGCCGGTTCAGGTGCCGTACCATGGTGGATTTGCCGGAGCCGGACAGCCCCATCACGCAGAAGATTTCGCCGCGCTTCACCTCAAAGGACACATCGGCGATGCCGACCACGCAGTTGAATTCTTCCAGCACTTCGGCCTTGCCCAGGCCGCGCTCGCGGATCGCCGTCATAGCGGCATCGGCGTTGTTGCCGAATATCTTCCACACGCCGTCCAGCGTGATCACATTGTCAGTCATAAGTTCAGTCTCCGGATGTCCCGGTTCGTTTGGCGGGCAGCGGTGCCGCCCGCCTGTGGC
>JBFOLS010000414.1:0-2548 GCA_040830225.1 Leisingera sp. | reverse complement strand
CTGCCGGAGGTGCGGACGGTGATGCTGGCTTTACGGCAGTGCTGCAGACCCATTGTTTCGCGCGCGAAACATTGGGGCAGAACGGTTGACCTGAAAGGCTGGCGGAAGCTGGCGGAAAAACCTGTCTAGCGCGGGCCTGGCAGGTCGGCTGGGGGCGCGGCGGGATAGGGGGCTGGCAGAATTGCTGGCGCGGTCACTAAGCGTGGCTGGCTGAAATCACTCTGGTTGCTGGCGATGCTTGCTGTCTGGCTGTCCCGAAGGATGGCTGGAGCGCTGGCTGCTTGCGGCCTGGTGATTCTGGCTTGCTTGCAATTTCTGTATTCTATGTAGGCGGTTCCCGCGCGTGGGTCAATGGAAAATCTAATAAAATCAAATAGTTGATAGATTTACTCGGAAATTGCGGCCGCGCCGGGCTGGCCAGGGCACTTCCCTGCGCTTAAACTCACCTCTCTGGCACAGGAGGAGGAGCCATGGCAGGCGGCTGGGCGCAGGACGGCGCGGTGAATGAGCAGATCGAAGCCTCGATCAACGACGAGCTGGCGCGGATGAAGGCGCAGAAGCGCCCGGTGGGCGAAAGCCTCACCCATTGCGCCGAATGCGAAGAGCCGATCCCGGAAAAACGCCGGACAGCTCTGCCCGGTGTCAAGCTCTGCATCGACTGCCAGCAGGAACGCGATGGCGCCCACCAGATGCGCGGGGGCATCAACCGGCGCGGCTCCAAGGACAGCCAGCTGAAATAAGCATCATCGGGCCGGGATCAGGTTGGATTGCGGTCCCGTGCAAACCCGGAAGTGGTGTGGCCTTCGGGCGGGGTATAACGCAGGAAGGGCAGCATTCGCCCCAGCCAGCGCAGTTTGCCGTGCCGCTCAACCCATAGGGCATAGGCGACATAATCCGGGTCTTCCGACAGATGCTGTTCTTCGGCCTTGGCACGCAGAAAGTAGATACCGTTGATCCCCAGCAGCAGTAGGCAATGGCGTAGTGCCTCGGCAAAGCCCTCGGTGGTGAAAAACGGCACCGACAGGAGCCACCAGGAGATGTTTTTGAACACATAAGACGGGTGGCGGGTCCAGCGGTAGGGCCCGTTGGTGATGATGCCGCGGTGGGTCAGGTTGGAAAAGCGGATGCCGAACGAGGCATTGGCCCAGGCCCACAGCACCTTTGCCGCGACGATGGCACAGCCCCAGAGAAATACCCCCGGCGCCCAGCCGCCAAACATCTCCAGCCAGCCGATGCCGTCGTTGTATTCCAAGAATTTCCGGCCGATGACCGAGAAGAACGGCACATACATTGCCAGTGTGACAACCCAGCCCCAAAACAGCGGGTTGGACGAGCGGATATGCGAATTGGTGATCCGCAGGGTCAGCACGTAGCCGATGCTGACAAAGGCCAAGTCTATGCCGACCGTGAGCCTGCCCATATAGCTGACAAACGCAGGGAGGGTTTCAACCGCGGAGGTCAGCGGGGTTTTCAGCAGATAGGCGGCGTTACCGCTGAAATAGACAAACATCAGCGGCAGAAAGAACCCTTTGATCAGCCACCCCAGCCCATGTTCCAGCAGCACAGCCCGGTTGGTCAGGGCAGGGCGGCCCAGGAACAGGTTGCCTGCGTGGAAGTACCCGTCTTCGGGCTCCTTCATCCAAAGGTCCAGCACGATGAAATACGGAACCGCCAAAGCCAGCAGAATTGGCAGGCAAATGCGGCAGGCCTCCCAGAACGGGGCATAGAACGACCGGTGATACTCCGGAAACAGCCAATAGGCCGCTGCAATTGCAGCCAACGTGCCGCAGAGGCCTGCCAGCTTTATCAGGATACGCAGCCCATTGATGCCGCGCGGTCGGAGCCGGGCGGCAAGACCAGCTGCCGCATGGCTGTAAACCTTCAGCCCCAGCAGTTCGTGGGCAAGCATCGGCAGCGCTGTAGCCAGCATCGCTATGATGCCGGCTTCAACCCTCCCGGTGCCGGTGCCATGCATCAGAACCAGAGCAGAGAAATAACCGGCAAGCCCCAGCAGCATTGTCACCTGGCTGGTTGCTGAGGCCGGCGGGGCTGATCTGGGACTGTGATTCATTCTGCTCGAACCGGATGCACGTACCGTTGCCGTAAGATGCTAGTTCAAACTTGTGTGGTTTCACCCCTGACTGCCTGTGCCGTCGCGTCCTGGCGGCCTTCGGCGTCCAGAAACCGGCTATCAAGCCGTTGGTTCCTGCACATGGAGAATATGCGCAGGTTTCCCGCCTCAGGTCCGGCACTCAGGAACTGCCGGAAGGCCCGGCAGGCGCGGCTCAAGATTGCGCAAGACTGTTAAAGCATCTTCCGCAAGCAGCCTGCCGGTGCTATGTCCCTTGCTGGGCTCACAGGCGATGGCGTCGCCGGAGAGCGGCTTGCTCTCGCCCTTGCACCACGCTCCTGTACGCCGGGACTTTCAATCGGGAGATTGAAGGCCCCGCCTTTGTCTCCCTGGACCCAAGGAGGCATCCATGGCCTGGTCGCCGGAAAAAACCGAAGTCAAAAGCTGGAACGAATGGGACACGCTGCGCCATGTGAT
>JBFOLS010000413.1:0-7993 GCA_040830225.1 Leisingera sp. | reverse complement strand
CTTTGCAGGCCAGCCGATTGCACTGGAAGGCCCCGTTCAGGGCGCCGCAGACGGCAAGACCGAAATCGGTATCCGCCCCGAGTTCGTCTCGCTTGAGGATCAGGGCCTGCCCGCCACGGTCACCAAGGTCTCCGACGTGGGACGTCATACGGTGGTGGAATGCGAGGCCGGCGGCTGCCGCATCAACGCTGTCACCGAAGGCGGCGCCCCGGACAAAGGCAGCGCCGTGCATCTGGCCTTCCGCCAGGACATGACCCGGCTTTACGTGGATGGCTGGATTGCCACCTCTCCCGCTGCAGACGAACAAGGAGCAGCCTGATGAAAACCGAAAATCAGAAAGCCTGGTTTTTTGTGCTGCCGGTGCTGGTGCTGGTCGCCTTCAACGCGCTCATTCCGATGATGACGGTGGTCAACTACTCGGTGCAGGAGACTTTTGGCGACAACGTGTTCTTCTGGCAGGGTTTGGACTGGTTCCAGCAGATCCTCCGTTCTGACCGGTTCCACGCGGCGCTTGGCCGCCAGTTCCTGTTCACCTTCCTGATCCTGATCATCGAGGTGCCGCTGGGCATTGCCATTGCGCTGTCGATGCCGCGCAAGGGCTTCTGGGTGCCGGTGTGCCTGGTCACCATGGCGCTGCCTATGCTGATCCCCTGGAACGTGGTCGGCGCGATGTGGAACATCTTCACCCTGCCCGACATCGGCCTGCTGGGATACTTCCTGAACCATGTGCTGGGCATCAATTACGACATGACCCAGGACCCGGTTGCAGCCTGGGTGACCATTGTCACCATGGACGTCTGGCACTGGACCTCGCTGGTGGTGCTGCTGAGCTATGCGGGCCTGGTCTCGATCCCCGACGCCTATTACCAGGCGGCCAAGATCGACGGCGCCTCCAACTGGGCGGTGTTCCGGTTCATCCAGCTGCCGAAGATGAAAACGGTGCTGACCATCGCCATCCTTCTGCGCTTCATGGACAGCTTCAACACCTACCCCGACCCCTTTGTGCTCCCCGGCGGCGGCCCCGGCAACTCAACGACGCTGCTCTCCTTCGCCCTGGTTAAAATCCCACTTGGCCAGTTCGCCCGCGGCCCCGCCGCAGCCATGTCGCTCATCTATTTCGCAATCACGCTCCTGGTCTCCTGGCTGTTCTACACGCTGATGACCAAGGACGACCTGAACTAAGGGAGGGATCAGATGCAGAAACGATCCATCGTCCCCATCGTCTACATCCTGTTCCTTTTGCTGCCGATCTACTGGCTGGTGGCGATGAGCTTCAAGACGACCAATGAAATCCTCGCGGGCTTCTCACTGTTCCCGCAGACCTTCACACTGGACAACTACAAGACCATCTTCACCGATCCCAGCTGGTACTGGGGCTATATCAACTCGATCCTTTACGTATCGATCAACACGGTGATCTCCATTGCAGTGGCACTGCCTGCGGCCTATGCCTTCAGCCGCTACCGGTTCCTTGGCGACAAGCAGCTGTTCTTCTGGCTCCTGACCAACCGGATGGCGCCAGCCGCCGTGTTCGCGCTGCCCTTCTTTCAGCTTTACTCGGCGGTGGAACTGTTCGACACCCACCTTGCTGTCGCGCTGGCACACTGCCTGTTCAACATCCCGCTGGCGGTCTGGATTCTCGAGGGATTCATGGGCGGCGTGCCCAAGGAACTGGATGAAACCGCCTTTGTCGACGGCTATTCCTTCCCGCGCTTCTTTGCGACGATCTTTGTGCCGTCGATCAAGGCAGGCGTCGGTGTGGCCGCCTTCTTCTGCTTCATGTTCTCCTGGGTCGAGCTTTTGCTGGCCAAGACCCTCACCGCCGTCGCCGCCAAGCCGATTGCCGCCACCATGACCAAGACCGCGTCTTCTGCGGGCTACGAACTGGGTCTTTTGGCAGCGGCGGGCACTCTGACCATCATTCCGGGCGCCATCGTGATCTGGTTTGTCCGCAACTACATCGCGAAGGGTTTCGCGATGGGGAGGGTTTAAATGCTTTCATGGATGGCCTGGACCTGGCCCACAGCCCTTTTGTTCATCGGTATCTTCAGCGCCATCGGCGTGCTGATCATCGCTGAGATCCGCCACCCCGGCGGCGCCGCGCGCAAAGGCGTGCTGGGCCTCACCACCACCCGCGGCGACCGGCTGTTCATCAGCCTGCTGGGCACCTCCTACATCTTCCTGGCCTGGCTCGGCCTGGTGGGGATGCCGCTGTGGTGGCCGCTGGGCCTGTCAATCGCTTGGGGCATCTTCTGCTTTTGGAAGGTCTGACGGCCTCCTGCGGGTCAGCTTCAATGCTGCTCCTGCGGGTCAAGGGGGCCGAAGGCCCCGCCGTCAGGCGGCTTGTCCTTGACGCGTAAATTAGAGACACAATTGAAACAGGCCTTGAAGGCAAACCTGCCCTTCAAGGCCTTCTCAGCAAACCGCAAGCGCCCGCCGAAAGCGCCGGCCTCAAGACGGCATATCCCCCCGCAACCTGCTGAACAGACTCGCGCGGAAGCGCACAATTTAGCAACAGCAGCCAAGCCACCGACCGCCTCCTAAAAAAATAGTTTTCAACCCCCGCCCCTTCCCCTAGCATGACTGGAACGATCACATGAGCCGGACAGCCGAGGCTATGCGCAAGAAACAGGACAATTCCCTGCTGACTGAAGTCGAGCTGGAATTCATGACCGTGGTCTGGGCGACCGGCGGCGGCACCGTGCGCGATATCCTGGCCGAGCTGAACAAGGTGCAGGAACGCGCCTATACCTCGGTGGCCACGGTTCTCAAGATCATGGAGCAAAAGGGGTTTCTCACCAGTGAGCGCATGGACCGCTCGCTGGTCTACCGCCCTGCTGTTCCCAAGGCAGAGTATCAGAAAACATCTCTGAAAAACCTTTCGAGCAAGCTTTTCAACGGTGCACCGGCGGCATTGGTCGCCCGGCTGGTCGATGATGAGGATGTGACCGACGAGATGCTCGAGGAGATGCGGGCGCTCTTGGATGAAAGGCTGGGGGACAATGCCAACTGATGTTCTGCTGAATGCCTATATCGATCTGAATATCCTGCTGATTGCGGGTGCCGTGCTTTGGATCGGCGCGCGCAAGCTCCTGGTGCGAAGCCCATTGGGCCGGGCCTACCAGCCGCAATTGCGGCTGTTGAACGGGATGACAGTGCTGCTGGCAGCCTGCCCGGCACTGATCCTTGCCTTTACCCACTTCGTCATCGCCCATCCGCCGAATTTCTCCGACATGCTGGTCTCGCAGTATTTGCAGGGCAATGTCAGCATGAGCGCCGGGAGCTTCGAAGCGCTGCTTGGCCTGCGCGAGGACGCGGTGCGCGGCCTCACCACCCTGCAGCCGCTTTGGGCAAAGGTGCTCGCCGCAAGTTTTGCTGCCGGTGCCCTGATCTGCCTGGGGCATGTCGCGGTCTCCGTCTTCCGGCTGCGCCAAAACCTGCGAACCGCTTTCACATGGAAACGGATCGGCCGGGTGCAGCTGTTGGTGTCGGACAGCATCCGGGTGGCCTATTCCACCCGCGGGCTGTTCTGTCGCTATGTGGTGCTGCCTGCCGCACTGCTGAATGACCCGCGCGACCTGCGCCTGACCGTCGCTCATGAGCTCCAGCATTTCCGCCAGCGCGACATCGAATGCGAATTCCTGCTGGAGATGCTGCGCCCGCTTCTGTTCTGGAACCCGGCCTTCTACCTTTGGCGCCGCGAGGTGCGGCTGTTGCGCGAGTTTGCCTGCGACCAGGCCTTGATGGCGCGGCCCCAGTTCGATGTGCGCGCCTACTGCGAATGCCTGATCCGCGCCTGTGCCCACGCCGCACGCGGGCCAGCCCTGTTCATGCGCCGCAGCCCGGCGGTGGCGCTGGTCGACCGCCGCGAAACCCGCCGAGGCGCTTCGCTGCAGCGGCGCATTGTGGCCGTGACTGCTGTTCAGCCGCAAGGACAGAACCCGCTTGGCTGGGCTCTGGTTTCGACTGCAATGGCCGGGCTTGTTCTGGCCACCGCAATGCTGCTGCAGCGCCCTGGCGACTGGAGCCACGACCGCATCATGCTGTCGACCATCGTCAATCTGGAAAGAATGGCCAGCCGCAACAGCGGGCCGGATCTTGCCGTCAGCGCCCTGAACGGCGGCTTTGCGGTCCCCAGCCAGTAACGCCTGCCACTCTGCCGATCCGTGATTCCGGAAGTTAACCCCTGTCCAGCGCCGTGAGTCGACGGGGGACTTGCCTCTCTTTCCCGCTTTGTTCCGGTTTCCTGACACATAGGCACCGGCAGCAAGCCGGAAACCGCCGAAAGAGACACACCTATAGAGTGCTTACAGTATAGCAAAATCAACCCAGAGCGGGCACCGCTTGACGCTAATCAGCTTCAAAACCTGCCGCCAGGGGAATTTTCAGCAAATTTTCACCAACTCCGCACCACCGCTTGGCGGGTTCCCGCTGTGCAGAGAGCGCCGCCATTTTCTGAGGCTTTCCTTCTGGTAGGTCTCAAGGCCACAAGAGGCACAACAGAGTTATGTGCAATGTATGAGGTAACAGGCATGTACCAGACGGACTACTTACGCGTGGATTCCGAGACGCTCATCCAGCTGCAAGAAGGTCGGCTCGACATCTCTGAAGACGGCAATGTTACCCTGATGCGGGCGGGCTCCGCGGGCTCCAAGGTCGGCAAGTCGACCTACAGCACCGCGATCAGCACTACCGACAACTCCGGTCTGGTCACCGCCGAATTCGACTTCATGATCCCCGACGGGTCGCCGACCAGCCACATCTACCTGGCCGACATCGAGAGCAAGGCTGCCAGCAGCGGCTACAACCCCGGTGTCCGCATCCAGGTCCGTGACGGGATCATCCGCGTTGAACGCGGCAAGATCGGCATCAAGGAACTGTGGCCTGCGGACATGGACAAGTTGGAGACCGGCCGCTGGTACTCGCTGAAAGTGGAGTTGCGCCCGGGCGCCGGAAACGACGGAGAAGTCCGGCTCTACCTGGACGGCAAGAAGGTTGTCGACGAGGTCGGGCAGACCATCGACACCACTTCGTCGAACTCCTGGATCGACACTGTGCAGGTCGGCCTGACCGCCAACGTCAACGACTATGACGCCGCGCTTGCGGTACGTAACATCGAAGTCAGCACCGACCTGCCGGGCACCGCCAACGACAGTTTCTACCGTGTGGACCCGCTGGACGCACTCAAGTTCGCTGAAGAGATTTACCGTAATGGCACCGAGTCCAACCCGGTCTATGTGAACGAAATCAACCCCGACCAGCCGTCGGCACAAGAACCCGCGCCGGAGGATCCGGACCCGGTCGAACCCGATCCGGTCGAGCCCGCACCAGCTGATCCCCCGGTGTATGAGGGCGACTACAACAAAATCGCCGGCACCAACAACGCCGAAACTCTGGTTGGTACCAATGCTGCTGATGCAATTCAGGCGTATCAGGGCAACGATATGCTGTGGGGCATGGGCGGCGATGACATCACCCGCGGCGGTGGCGGCCACGACACCGTCAACGGCGGCACCGGCCAAGACCGGCTGCACGGCGGCAACCGCGGCGACGAGCTGTACGGTAACGCCGGACAGGACAGGCTGTGGGGCGGCAACGGCAACGACTTTCTGGACGGCGGCACCGGCAATGACACCGTCAAAGGCGGCAAGGGCAATGACACCTTCGCGTTTTCCGCGGGTACCGGCGACGATGTGGCCCTCGATTTCACTGCTGGTGTTGACAAGCTGTTCCTGGATTTCACTTCCACGGAACTGCGCTCGGTGCGGGTCGAGCAGGAAATCGCCGAGGAAGGCGGTGTGCTGATCACCTACGGCGAGGATTCCATCCTGCTGCAGGGCGTCAGCTACAGCGAGCTGTCCTCCAGCGATTTCATCCTGGCCTGATCAGTACGGGCTTCTGTAAGCCAGGCAATCTTCGCCCCGCCCCCGGCCTAGGTCCGCGGGCGGGGTTTTGCTGTGCGCAGCGCCTGCCGGGCCATCCGCAACCGTTCCGCAGCCGCCAGGCGCAGGCGAGGGACAATCTCCTTGCGGCAAACTGCAAGAATAGAGGTTTTGCGGGTGCTGTTGGCAAGCTGTCTCAGATACCCCTGCGTCGACCACAGGTCATACCTGGAATGACCGGTATCCAGACCGTTCTGCACCGCCATGAAAGCCAAAGCCGCCCCGGCACCGAATTTTGCGTATTCAGCGTTGTAAGCCATGAAATATCCGTGGTGGCCGCCATTCGGATCAACCAGCTCAAAGGCAAAAGCCAGCGGTGTCCCTTTTAAGCAAGCAAACCAGATACCGAGGGTTCCGTCCCGGGCGGTCCCGCGGATCTGATCTTCGTATAAAGGCACGCCTACGCTGCGCATACGTGTGTCAAACTTCCAGCTGTTTTCCAGAACATCCCGCAGCAAGGGCAGGCAAGCCTCCACATCATCCTGATGGGTTATGTGGTCAATCCGGCAGGCGTCGCGCAGATGCCGTTCCTTGCGCTTCCAGTTCCGCCGGTTCCTCCCCTTCATCTGCGCCAGGAAGCTGGCGCTGTCCTTGAAGCCGTCGATCATCATGTAGTCCTGCCCCGGCAGGCTGCTGACCTGAAAGCCGCGCCGATCAAAAGCAGGGGGCAGACACCGGCCCAGCCGGGTGTGATCCGGCAGATTGGCGAAACACAGGTCGAGCCATTTTTGCTGTTTCAGTGCCTGGACAAGCAGCGCAGTGGCCTCCGCCTCATCCTCGGAGGGCGACAGAAGCAGGTCAAAGGCGGGCGAGGATCCGAACACCGGGAATCCGCCCCTCTGGGCCAGCAGCGCCTTGCGGTCGCGGCGGAAGAACAGCGGCAGGAAACCTGCCAATTCATCGCGCCGGAACAGGCCAAGGCAGGCAGGCCGCTGGCCGGTGGCCGCAGCAGCCCGTGCCCAGGGGAGGAAAAAACCGGGCCGGTCAAACGCCCCGGCGCTGCAGGACTTGGCGAGCCGTTCCAGTTGCCCGTGCAGGGCCTCCAGCTCCGGCAGGGTGCCGATGATTTCCAATCTCAAGGCAGGTTTCATCTGCGACCTCTCATTCCTGCGGGTTCGACCGGCGCAGCCCCTCCGGCCTGCGCCGGCCCCTCGGCCCACACCCAATGCGGAAATGCCTGCGGGCGGCGGCGGGCCAAGTAGCGTTGCAGTCTCCGCAATACGGACTGCGGCACCGCCTCCGCCAATTTCTCGGCGGCCCGGGCCAGCGGCACATCTGCCCGGCTCAGGGCCCGCTTGCGCTGGCCTTGGCTGGCAAAGCTGGAGTTCGCGGCATATTCCGGCGTCCTGAGCCGGGCCGGTTTCAGGCCGATCTCCGTCAGCAACGGCGCCAGGGCGGTGCCCGGTGCCGACCGAAGAGTTTCAAAGTCGGCCAAAAATACCCGATGCCTGCCCAGGATCCCGGGCAGACTGCGCATGTAGCGGCGGTGAAACACGTTGGAGGCGCAGGCCCGCGCGATCAGTGCCGCCCGCAGCGGGTAGGACGGCGGCTGGCGTCCATATGACCACAGGCGTGAGCGCAGAAAGCCCCGCGTCTCACGCATCACGCAGAGGAAACGCGCTTCGGGCACCTGAGAGGCGATCCGCTCGGCCAGCAGCGTATGATGCGGCGATTTCTCCACCCACGCCGTGGCGTCCGCACAGTGCGCCACTTCCTGCATGACCCGGCAGAACAGCTCCGCCGGGGCGGCGCTGGCCTCCGCTGCCGCTTCACCCCATTGACGGGGCAGGCCGCTGAGCCTGAAATATTCGCTGCGCAAGAAATCCCGGGCCGCAGCAGTCCTCTGTCCCGGAGCGGGCCAAGGCTCCATCGCCGGGGCAAAATGCGAGAAAAAGACGCTCTCATGCACTCCTTGGTGATGCTTTGCGGCGACGGCGGCTATGCCCGGCTGGGCCGCCAGAAGATTGGCCGCCAGCGTGGTGCCGCTGCGCTGCAGCCCCAGAACAAACACCGGGATGGCCGTTTGACTGCTCATCGCTGCCTCCAGAACG
>JBFOLS010000412.1:0-3657 GCA_040830225.1 Leisingera sp. | reverse complement strand
TATGACCGCACCCTTACCTGCAATGGCGTCTCCAAGGCCTACGCCATGACCGGCTGGCGCATCGGCTATGCGGCCGGTCCGGAAAAGCTGATCGCCGCCATGCGCAAGGTGCAGTCGCAGTCCACCTCCAACCCCTGCTCTGTCAGCCAGTGGGCTGCGGTCGAAGCCCTGAACGGCACTCAGGATTTCCTGGCACCCAACAACGAGAAGTTTGTGCGCCGCCGCAACCTGGTGGTCAAAATGCTGAACGAGATCGACGGCATCTCCTGCCCGGTGCCTGAGGGCGCATTCTACGTCTACCCCTCCATCGCCGGGCTGATCGGCAAGACCACCCCCGCAGGCAAGGTCATTGAAACGGATGAGGATTTCGCCGCCGCCCTGCTGGAAGAGGCTGATGTTGCCGTGGTCTTCGGCGCCGCCTTCGGATTGTCGCCCAACTTCCGCGTCAGCTACGCCACCTCGGACGAAGCGCTGGAGACGGCCTGCAGCCGCATCCAGAAATTCTGCGCTTCACTGAGCTGAACGGGAGACAGGACATGAGCGCCGACCTGCCGGAGTACTACTTCCGCGTCCGTGAGAACGGCGCTTTTGTCTTCCGCGTCGATACCGAAAACCGCCAGCGGCGGATCGAGATGGACCAGATCGCCGTTGTGAATATCCGCAACTGCGAGATCAAGCCGCATGGCCAGCGGGAGCTCTCCGGCCAGGACATCGCCGAGATCAAGTCCTGGATGGAGGCCCGCACCGCCACCCTTGCGGCGCGTGACACCGACGACATCCACCGCGCCATCGATCATCTGAACCTGACCACCCACTGGGCCAACAGCCGTGCCACGGATGAGCAGCTGGAAGAGGTCACCGACGCGCTCCTGCTGGCGATGCACGACCTGCGCAGCGTGCTGGTGCGCAAAAAGGCCGACCGGCTGATGAAAGAGCGCGGCGGGGAGTAATCCCGGCGCAGCTACTCTTGCGTCAGCGTCTCCCAGTAAACAGGGATCAGCGCAATTGTTGCAGACAACACGGGATCACCGGAGAGGATTTGTGCCCGCCTGACTGACAACGTCGCCGTTACGCCATCCGCCAGATCAAAGCTGAGCCGGCAGCCTGCGCCTTGCCTGTCGGTCTTCGCAGGATCCGGGTGGTAAAAGCAAGCAACCTGCCCAGGACCAAGCGATGTGTCCGCATAGTGCTCCGCCAGTTCCGGCTCATCACGGTCAGACGGCCCGGGCGCAGCATCAGTACGGAGGTCGAACCGCTTCGGAGGGATGTCCCGGCACCAGATGCTGCCAAATTGGTCAGGCCGCACTTCACGGCACCAATGTTCAATCTTCTCCTGCGTTAGGCAGTACTCCCCAAGACGGCAATCCGTCTCGACCGCTGATATACTGATGATCCTGAACCGGATCGGATCGCTACGTTCATGAAGCAGCTCTTCATCCTGTTTGGTGAATATATCCACAGGATTGGTCAGGCCGGTCGAGCACCCCTGCTTGTCCGGACGGCAATTATGAAATAGATGCAGGCGCGGGCTGGCTGGAAATGCCACTTCATATCCTGCCATTGTGCCGCTGAAATCCGCGCGCTTGATCTCGCCAGAACGGATAGCGCGTTTCTCGGCGAGCTGGCGTTTTTCTGCCTCTCGCTGCGCGACAGGCAACAATGTCAACGCCGCGCTTGCTCCGACCAGCAGCGCACCTGCCGTCAAGCCGACCCAGCGGGCACGGCCCTGCCTGATCCACAGCACCGCCGCACCGGCTGCCACCCCAAGTGCTATGCTGAAGACAACGCACGGAACCAGCATCAGCGGCCCAAGCGAAAAAAAGGCGAAGTTTAGAATCGAACCGATACCCTGGACAGGCGCATTCCCTGGGCCAAGCATCAGTGCCAGTGGCACCACCCCCAGCACCGTCCCCCAGATCAATGCACTCTTGGGCCGCCGGACAAAAATAATGGAGAGCGCAAAGCCAATAAGAAAGCCCGCAAAAACAAATAGAAGCATGGTTTCCCCGCAGCTCGCACACATCTCCCTTTGCAGCGCATCTGACAAGTGGCCACGCTCGCTAAAGAGCAGGTTACTTCAAGTGAATCAATACGCGCCAGAATAGTATTCTCATGCCGCGAACGCAGGGAAAAACGGATTGCCTGTAATCGTATGAACAAAAGCGCGCGGCGCCGCTACTCCGCGTTTCCCGCAATCCAGAATTCATGCACCGGGCCTGCACCTGTTCTGCTAAGACTGCTGCCCTTTCCGCTCCGACCGGATTTAGGCGCTGGAGACGGCGGACCAGGAATACCCAGGCCGCCGCGATACCTTGATTAAGACATGGGAGACCGTGATGGCAGAGCACCACCAAAAACCAGCGCCGCCAAAACAATAAGGCGGACCCAAGGCCCACCTTGCAGATGTTAAATGGCTTTCAGCTCAGGACGCTGGGGTCTCTGCCGCATCCTTCATGGCGTCAACGCCTTTCTTCCACAGGTTGCCCTGCCACAGCTCCTCCAGCCCGGACTCGCCGCTGGCGCCCTTGGTGGTCAGGTAATCATAATAGGAAGTCGGCTTGTGGCCGGTGATGTTGTAGAAATCCGGGCTGCAGCGGGTGTAGAAGCCGTTGGTCAGATATTCGAAGAACTCAGCCCGGGTCGCCCCGAAATCGGCCTCGAACTGCTCCATCGACTGGGCGTGGTATTCGATCTCTTTGCCCATGGCACGGCCCAGGTCGGCGGCAATTTCCGCCATCGACTGCGGTGCCGGGCCGGTGATGTCATAGAACTTGTTGCCGTGCCGCTCCGGGCCTTCGCTCAGCACCACAGCCGCTGCTTCGCCAATATCGCGGGTCGCCACGAAAGAGTTGCGCATGTCTCCCAGCGGGTTCGAGAACCAGCCTTCGTTTTCAATGGTTTCGCAGTCGGTCTTCAGCAGGTGGTTCATGAAGAAGTTGTTGCGCAGCGCGGTGACGTTCAGGCCCGCGTCGATCAGCGCCTTCTCGCCCCACCAGTAGTGCTGCAGCATCAGTGGAATGCCGGCACCGGCGCGCGAGGCATGGGTACCAGCATCATAATCGGCAGTATTGGTATCGGCACCCATGCAGCTCACACGCACCACGTGTTTGATCTGTTCCTTCCGCTCACCCA
Source organism: Leisingera sp. (assembly GCA_040830225.1). Taxonomy (GTDB): domain Bacteria; phylum Pseudomonadota; class Alphaproteobacteria; order Rhodobacterales; family Rhodobacteraceae; genus Leisingera. The sequence goes on along the minus strand of JBFOLS010000412.1, from coordinate 525 downwards.
GCGCCTTGCTGAAGTTCAGGTGCCCTTCCAGCATCGGATCCAGAGAGGCGGAATAAACCGCCGAGACACCGTCCAGAGCGGCGTCCCAGGTGGCGGGCTCCGACAGGTCGAACTTGACGACCTCATCGGCGCCCAGCGCCTTCAGCTGATCCGCCTTGGCCTCACTGAAATAGCAGGCGCGCACGGTGAATTCGCCGGCCTGGGCCAGGCGCGCTACCAGTTCGCGGCCGATGCGGCCGGTGGCCGAGGTGATCAGAACAACGGGTTTGGACATGGGAAAGCCTCCTGACGCCGCGCACCGCCCAAACGGCCCGCGCATGATTTACAAATCTGCGCGGACCCTACAGCGAAGCCAGTAAGGGCCGCCCCTGAAACCCGACACAAAATGTCATGGTTTCGCCAAAGCCTCCGCTCACTCGGCGCTGTCTTCTGCCCACCGGTACAACGTAGAAATTCATGAGCCACCCGGCAGCACTGCACCCGGGCTAGGCAGCGGTCAAGCATACCGGAACGGGTTTTCCCCGC
>JBFOLS010000411.1:0-4083 GCA_040830225.1 Leisingera sp. | reverse complement strand
GCGCAGCTGCAGCGCCAGGACCGAGCCGAGATAGTAGTGGTCGTCGTCATAGATCACCACGTGATCCGCATTGACCGCCTCACCGTTCAGCACCGTTTCTGCCGACACGATCATGCCCGGCACTTCTTCCTCCAGCCCGGTATCGGAATGGCGCCCGATGGTGTCCGTGGCCCAGACCGCCCCGGTCGCGGCGATCACATGCGAGACGCCGAGGTCCAGCACATCGGCTGCCTCCAGCGGGCTTTCCGGGTAAATCTCGACATTGGGCAGCTTTTCGATCTGCCCCACGCGCCAATCGCGCACGCGGGCCCATTCGCTCATCCCGGGCAGGCGGGATTCGCGGGAAACACGGCCGCCAAGGGTGCGGCTCGCCTCGGCTAGCATCACCTTGTGGCCGCGCTCGCCCAGAACGCGTGCGGCCTCCAGCCCGGCGGGACCGGCGCCCACCACCAGCACCTTTTCAGGCTTTTTGCTGCGCCCGGCCTTCTCGGGGTGCCAGCCCTGGCGCCACTCTTCGCCCATGGTCGGGTTCTGGGTGCAGCGCAGCGGCACCCCCAGCGAGTCATGCGCATAGCAGATGTTGCAGCCGATGCATTCGCGGATGTCTTCGCTGCGGCCTTCCTCGATCTTCTTGGGCAGGAAGGGGTCGGCAATTGACGGCCGCGCCGCACCGATCAGATCCTGGCCGCCTTGGCGGACCACCTGCGCCATGGTGTCGGGCGAGGTATAGCGGCCTACCGCCACCACAGGCTTGGAGGTCAGTGATTTCGCCTGTGCAATGCTGTCTGTGAAAGAGGCTTCCTTCACAAACCGGCTTGCCCCCATCTCGACGCCATAGTCCGGCACCACCAGATCCCAAAGGTCCGGCAGGTCGGCGAGCATCGCAAAAGCATCATAGCTTTCGGCATCTCCCAGTCCGACGCTGAAGCGGGTGGCCACGGCGCATTTGGGGCCGACGGCCGCCTTGGTTTCCTCGATCAGCTCGCGCACCAGCCGCACCCGGTTCTCCAAAGTGCCGCCGTACTCGTCGCTGCGGGTGTTGTTCACCGGGTCCAGGAACTCGGACAGCAGATAACCGTGGGTGGCATAAACATAGACGATGTCAAAGCCCGCCTCGACGGCCCGCAAGGCGGCATCGCGATGCCATTTGCGGATGTTGCGGATATCCTCGCGGTCGATCTTGCGCGCCTGGCCGGGATGCAGAACGGTCGAGTCCGTCTGCGGCCGGTTGCGCATCCCCAGCGGTGCCAGCCGGGTGCCGAAATTGGTCACCATGCCGCCGCCGATCCACAGCTCCACCCCCGCCAGCGCGCCATGTTCATGCACCGCATCGGTCATCAGCCGGTTGGCGCGGATGTCATCTTCGTCCCACAGCGCCGCATAGGGGTAATAGTCATTGTCCGAGGTCGGATGGATCGAGCAGAACTCGGTGTTCACGACCCCCCAGCCGCCTTCTGCCTTCATCCCGCGCATGGCCGCAACCGTGCGCGGCCGCCGCCAGCCCATGCCTGCGCAATGCGGCACCTGGTAAAATCGGTTCTTCGTTTCCACGGGGCCGATTTTCAGCGGCTGAAACAGGATGTCATGGCGGGGATCGCGCATCAGTATTGACCCTTCGATAGGCAGGTTTCACTTCCTAATTTAATTGAGCGCTCAAATAATTCTTGTGTCAAGCCGGATTCCCTCCTAACCTTTTCCTATCACGGCCGGACCTGCGCCTGAGGAGGCAAGAGGCAGGGAAACAGGCCGCGGCAACAGGGAGACTTTCATGAAATTTTTGAAAACAGCCACGGCGCTTGGCGCGGTCCTGTCCCTTCAGGCAGGGGCAGCGATTGCCGCCGATGAGGAACTGACCGTGTTTGACTGGGCCGGCTATGAAGATCCTGAATTCTTCTCCGCCTACATCGAGCAGCACGGCGATGGCCCCACCTTCGCATTCTTCGGCGACGAAGAGGAGGCCTTCCAGAAGTTGCGCTCCGGCTTCCGCGCCGATGTTGTGCATCCCTGTTCGCAATCGGTGCCGAAATGGATCGAGGCCGGGCTGCTGGCGCCGCTCGACACCTCCAAAATCGACCGCTGGGATGAGCTGGAGCCCAGCTTCCGCGACATCGACGCCTACACCAAGGACGGGCAGAGCTATTTCATCCCGGCAGATTGGGGAAACACCGCGGTCACCTATCACACCGAACACCTGAGCGATGCCGATGTCGCCACCCTGCAGGCCTTTGCGGACCCCAAGCACCAGGGCCGGATCTCAATAGGCGACAACGTGGATGACGCTTATGCGCTGGGCTTCCTGGCCACTGGCGTCAAGGACTGGACCAATGCCACCGATGCGCAGTTCCAGGCTGCGTCCGGTTTCCTGCGCAGCGTCCACCAGAATGTGCGCACCTACTGGTCTGACGGCGCTTCGCTGGCGCAGCTGATGCAAAGCGGCGAGGTCTATCTGGCCTGGGCTTGGAACGAGACCTATTCGACGATGAGCTACGAAGGCCACCCGATCGCGATCAAGCGCGATACCGCCGAAGGCGCATCCAGCTGGGTCTGCGGCTATGCGAAGCTGGCGGCGGCACCGGGCTCCGAGGAGAAATTCTACGACTTCATCAACGCCTGGCTGGAACCGAAAACTGCAAACTACCTCGTTTCCAGCTGGGGGTATGGCCACGGCAATGCCAAGGCGATGGCAGAGATGAATGCCGACGATCTGGCCGCTATGGGACTTCAGATCAGCGAAGACCTGAAAACCAAGACCCTGTGGCAGGCCCCGGTGCCTCCGGCGCTGCGCGAAAAGATGATTGCCGAATTCGAGCTGATCAAGGCTGGTTTCTGAAACCGCTAATGATCCGGGTGAAACAGAACGCCCCGCCAATTGGCGGGGCGTTTCTTGTTGTGAAAGACGGAATTGAAAGGGCAGGGGGCCAGGCCCCGCCCGTTTACTGGAACAGCACGATGGAGTCGGCCCCCCAGCCCACGGGCACCTCGCTGCCCGGCGGCACGATGGAGCGGCCGGCGGTGTTGCGCATCGAGATGGTCACATCCTCGCCGTGGCCCGGCAGGCGCACGCTGTAATAGGTCATATCGCCGTAATAGGCGGTGCCGGTCACCTTGCCCATTGCCACCTGCTCGGCCTGCTCGCTGCCTTCGAACAGAATGGTCAGCATCTCAGGGCGGATGCCGATGGTTTCGAGGTTCCGCAAATCCAGCCCTTCGGGAACCAGCGCCGACGGCAGCTCGATACTGCCGAGCGCCGGGATGTCCAGGGCCAGATGTCCGTTCATGCCCCCGGTGGCGCGGGCGTCGAGAAAGTTCATCACACCGATGAACGACGCAATGCGCTTGTCCGCCGGCCGCCTGTACAGTTCTTCGGGGGTGGCCAGCTGGGCAATCCGGCCGTCGAACATCACCGCGATCCGGTCGGACATGGTCAGCGCTTCCTCCTGGTCATGGGTCACCAGGATGAAGGTGATGCCGAGTTTCTGCTGCAGCTGCCGCAGCTCCACTTGCATCTGGTCGCGCAGCTTCTTGTCGAGCGCCGACAGCGGTTCGTCCAGCAGCACCACCTTGGGCTTCATCACCAGTGCCCGCGCCAGGGCCACCCGCTGGCGCTGGCCGCCTGACAGCTCATGCGCCGCGCGGGATCCCAGACCGCCCAGATCCACCATCTGCAGTGCCTGCTCCACCTTCCGGGCAATCTCGGCCTTGGGCAGCTTGCGGGTCTTCAGGCCATAGCCGACATTCTCGGCGACACTCAGATGCGGAAAGATCGCATAGGATTGAAAGACCATATTGGTGGGGCGGCGGTTGGCTGGAACACCGGCCATGTCCTGTCCCGCGATCATGATGGTGCCGTTGGTTGGCGTTTCGAACCCGGCGATCATTCGCAGCAGGGTGGTCTTGCCGCAGCCCGAGGGCCCCAGCAGCGAAAAGAACTCGCCCTCGTTGATGGTCGCGTTGATGCCTTTCAGGGCTTGAAAGGTTCCGAAGTTCTTGGTGACGCCCGCTAGATCGATAATGGGCTGAGGGGATGGGCTGGCCATGTCAGGCAAATCCTCCGGTGGCTGATGCTTCGATACCCTGTTTCCG
>JBFOLS010000410.1:0-14768 GCA_040830225.1 Leisingera sp. | reverse complement strand
CAGAACTTTTACCGGTTGGGCTATTCCTCAATTCCCGCCACCCGAATCGAACCCGGGCTCGCCTTGCTCGCCAAAGCTCTGAAGCAGGGATGAGCTAAAACTCCACTGCCGCTATCCGCGACAAATGATACCAAACGTATCATTTAGTGAGCCATCATGTTTTACGGCGCTCTAACGCTGTGACCGGCTGATGCTTATGTGAAAATCCGGCTGCACTATTTTCATAGATCCAGTTTTGGACCTATCCGGGTTTCGGAACTGGCCCTAACCCGGTCTGCACCTGCCCCCTAAACCAGAGTCAATTCCCGGCATTGCGCCCGGGGGAATTCCGCGTCTCATTCAGGAGAACCCGCCATGAAAATGACCACCGAAGAAGCCTTCGTCAAAACACTGCAGATGCACGGCATCGAGCATGCGTTTGGCATCATCGGCTCGGCAATGATGCCGATCTCGGATATCTTTGAGCCTGCAGGCATCACCTTCTGGGACTGCGCCCACGAAGGTTCCGGCGGCATGATGGCCGACGGCTACACCCGCGCCACCGGCAAGATGTCGATGATGATCGCCCAGAACGGCCCCGGCATCACCAACTTTGTGACTGCTGTCAAAACCGCTTACTGGAACCACACCCCGCTGCTACTGGTCACCCCGCAGGCCGCGAACAAGACCATGGGTCAGGGCGGTTTCCAGGAAATGGAACAGATGCGCATGTTCGCCGACTGCGTCTGCTACCAGGAAGAAGTGCGCGACCCGTCCCGCATGGCCGAGGTCCTGAACCGCGTCATCATGCAGGCCAAGCGCAACTCCGCACCGGCCCAGATCAACGTGCCGCGCGACTACTTCACCCAAGTCGTCGACATTGAGCTTCCGGCCGTTGTTGACTTTGAGCGCCCCGCAGGCGGCACCGACGCGGTGAACGAAGCAGCCGAGCTGCTGTCGAACGCAAAATTCCCGGTCATCCTGAACGGTGCGGGCGTTGTCATCGGCGGCGCGATCCCGTCCTCGATGGCCCTGGCCGAGCGTCTGGACGCCCCGGTCTGCGTTGGCTACCAGCACAACGACGCCTTCCCCGGCTCGCACCCGCTGTTTGCCGGCCCTCTGGGCTACAACGGCTCCAAAGCCGGCATGGAACTGATCTCCAAAGCGGACGTCGTTCTGGCCCTGGGCACCCGCCTGAACCCGTTCTCCACCCTGCCCGGCTACGGCATCGACTACTGGCCGACCGACGCGAAAATCATCCAGGTTGACATCAACCCGGACCGCATCGGCCTGACCAAGAAAGTCACCGTGGGCATCGTCGGCGACGCCAAGCAGGTTGCAGACACCATCCTGGGCAAGCTGGCGGATACCGCAGGCGATGCGGGCCGCGACGAGCGCAAGGCGCTGATCGCGCACACCAAATCCTCCTGGGCGCAGGAACTGTCCTCGATGGACAGCGAGCAGGACGATCCCGGCACCACCTGGAACGAGCGTGCCCGTGCTGCCAAGCCTGACTGGCTGTCGCCGCGCCGTGCATGGCGTGCGATCCAGGCCGGCCTGCCGAAGGATGCGATCATCTCCTCCGACATCGGCAACAACTGCGCCATCGGCAACGCCTATCCGTCCTTCGAGGAAGGCCGCAAGTACCTGGCCCCCGGCCTGTTCGGCCCCTGCGGCTATGGCCTGCCGGCGGTTGTCGGTGCGAAAATCGGCTGCCCGGACGTTCCGGTTGTCGGCTTCTCGGGCGACGGCGCCTTTGGCATCGCAGTGACCGAGCTGACCGCCATCGGCCGCGAAGAATGGCCCGCCGTGACCCAGGTTGTCTTCCGCAACTACCAGTGGGGCGCAGAAAAGCGTAACTCCACCCTGTGGTTCGACGACAACTTTGTCGGCACCGAACTGGACACCCAGGTGTCTTATGCCGGTATCGCCAATGCTTGCGGCCTCAAAGGTGTGATTGCCCGCACTCAGGACGAGCTGACCGACGCGCTGCGCCAGGCCTGCGAGGACCAGAAGAAAGGCATCACCACCCTGATCGAAGCGATGATCAATCAGGAACTGGGTGAGCCCTTCCGCCGCGACGCGATGAAGAAGCCGGTTCAGGTTGCAGGCATCAGCAAGGACGATATGCGTCCGCAGAAGGTCTGAGCCTAATGCCCCTGCCCTTTGACCTGTCAATGGGCCAGGGGGCCTATCTGGCCGCCGCGTTATTCGCGGCGGCCGTCATCCGGGGCTTTTCCGGCTTCGGATTTTCCGCGATCTTTATCATTCTGGCAGCACTCACAACCAATCCGCTGCCGCTGATCCCGGTGGTGTTCTCCTGCGAAATCGCCATGACCGCCTTCCAGGCGCGTGACATCCGCCCGCATATCGACTGGCGCCGGGCTATTGCCCTGCTGGCCGGGGCCGCCATCGCAACCGTTCCCGCCATCGCCATCATGGCGCGGCTGGGCGAACAGGAGGCACGGCTGGCGATCTCGAGCCTGATCCTGGTGCTGAGCCTGGTGCTGCTGAGCGGCTGGCAGCTGGAGCGCCCGGTCGGGCGCAACGGAAACGTGGGGGTGGGCGCCATTGCAGGCATCGCCAACAGCGCCGGCGTCGGCGGCCTGCCGGTAGCAGCCTTCCTAACCGCGCAGCCAGTGCCGCCTGCGGTGTTCCGCGCCACGATGATCGTCTTCCTGACCGGCATCGACGTGATGGCGCTGCCGGTGATGGCAGCAAACGGGCTGGTGGGGCCGGAAACCCTGACCGGCATTCTGCTGGCCTTTCCCATTCTGGGCCTCGGCATCTGGGCCGGGTCCCACAGTTTCAAGGCGGTTTCACAGTCGCTGTTCCGCCGCGCGGTGGTGCTGATGCTGACCGCGCTGTCGCTGATCAATATCGCGCGGCTGGCGTTCTGACCGCCACGCCTGCCCCGAAACCGCTGTTACAGGACGTACGCCCGTGACCCACACCTTGTCCCCGCTCGAACTGCTGAAGGCCGAAGCCCCGGCCACCCGCCCCGTTGTTGCGCTGAGCGAGGGCAGCGACCCACGCGTGGCGGCAGGCGCCCTGGCTGCCCATCAGGCCGGTATCGCCGATGTAATCCTGGTCGGCCCGCAGGCCGAGATCGAAGCCGCCCTGCAGGCCGAAGGAGCTGCAGCCGGCGCAGGCGTTGCGGTCCATGATCCGGCCACCTCAGACCTGACTGCCGGCTTTGCCGCCGAATACTATGAACTGCGCAAGCACAAGGGCGTGGATGAGGCCAAAGCCCGTGCTGCCGCCGAGACGCCGCTGGTCTATGCCGCCATGCTCGTGCGGCTGGGCCACGCCACCGGCACCGTCGGCGGGGCTGTGCACACCACCGGAGACGTGGTGCGCAGCGCCATCCAGGTGATCGGCATGGCGCCGGGGGCCGGAATGGTCTCCTCCTTCTTCCTGATGTACCCGCCCGAAGGCGCATCTGAAGGCGCCAGGGCGATGCTGTACTCAGACTGCGGCCTGGTGATTGACCCCAAGCCTGCCGAGATGGTCTCGATCGCCGCCGCCTCGGCCCAGTCCGCCAGCGCGCTCTTGCGGGTCGACCCGAAACTGGCTTTCCTCAGCTTCTCGACCAAGGGCAGCGCCAAGCACCCGGCAGTGGACAAGGTGACTGAGGCCCTGGGCCTGTTCCAGGCGGCGCACCCTGAACTGCCCGCCGATGGCGAGCTGCAGTTCGACGCCGCCTTTGTGCCGTCAATCGGCGCGCGCAAGTCGCCCGGCTCCAGCGTTGCAGGCCAGGCCAACGTCATGATCTTCCCGAATCTGGACGCTGGCAACATCGGCTACAAGATCACCCAGCGGCTGGGCGGATACTCGGCCATCGGCCCGGTTCTGCAGGGACTTGCCAAACCCGCAAACGACCTCTCCCGCGGTTGCAGCGCCGAGGACGTGACCCAGATCATCGCCGTCACCATCCTGCAGGCTGCTGGCAGCCAAGGGCCGGAAATTTGAACGATGGTTCCAAATTCCTGAACCCGCTTAGAACACTATTCCCTTTTTGAGGCTTTCCGTCATACGGTCGCCCGAAACACCCAACAGGACCCGCCAATGACCCACCAGCAGCCAATCCTAAACACCTCGCCCAAGGTCTCGGACGAGATACGGAAGACCACATGCTACATGTGTGCCTGCCGCTGCGGCATCAACGTGCATATGAAGGACGGCAAGGTTGCCTATATCGAGGGCAACCGCGACCACCCGGTGAACAAGGGCGTGTTGTGCGCCAAGGGCTCGGCGGGGATCATGCAGGTCAATGCGCCGTCGCGCCTGAAGGCGCCGATGCTGCGCACCGGGCCGCGCGGATCAGGCCAGTTCAAGGAGATCACCTGGGACGAAGCGCTGGCGATTGCGGTGGGCTGGCTGGAACCTGTCCGCCACGAGGCACCTGAACAGCTGGCCTTCTTTACCGGCCGCGACCAATCGCAAAGCTTCACCAGTTTCTGGGCGCAAAGCTATGGCACGCCAAACTATGCGGCGCACGGCGGCTTCTGTTCGGTCAATATGGCGACTGCGGGCATCTACACCATGGGCGGCGCCTTCTGGGAATTCGGCCAGCCCGACTGGGACCACACCAAGCTGTTCATGCTGTTCGGCGTCGCCGAGGACCACGACTCCAACCCGATCAAGATGGGTATCGGCAAGATCAAGAAACGCGGCGCGCGGGTGATTGGCGTCAACCCGATCCGTTCGGGCTATAACGCCGTTGCGGATGACTGGGTCGGCATCACACCCGGAACTGACGGGCTGTTCATCCTGTCTCTGGTTCATGTGCTGATGAAGGCGGGCAAGATCGACCTCGACTACCTTAGCCGCTACACCAACGCACCGGTTCTGGTGAACGCCTCGGAAGGGCCTGAAAAAGGCCTGCTGATGCGCGACGAGAACGGCAAGATGCTGGTCATCGACCGCAACACCGGCAAGCTTACCCCCTTCGACCAGCCCGGCGTGCGCCCGGACCTGACCGCCACTTACGAAAAGGACGGCGTCACCCACCGCCCAGTCTTCCACCTGATGGCCGAGCGTTATCTGGCGGACGAATACGCCCCCGAAGCGGTTGCGGACAAATGCGGCATCCCGGCCAAGCGCATCCGCGCCATTGCCGGCGAACTGGCCCGCGTCGCCTTTGACGAAGCCTTTGAGCTGGACGTCGAATGGACCGACTTCCGCGGCGAGAAACACACCAAGATGACCGGCCGCCCGGTTTCGATGCACTCGATGCGCGGTGTTTCGGCGCATGCCAATGGCTTCCAGACCTGCCGCGCGCTGCATGTGCTGCAGATCCTGCTGGGCACCGTTGAGGTCCCCGGCGGCTTCCGCTTCAAGCCGCCCTACCCCAAGCCGGTCGAGGCACACCCGACCCCGCACTGCAAGGCAACGCCCGACACTCCGCTGGACGGCCCGCATCTGGGTTTTGTGCGCGGACCGGAGCATCTGGCGCTGAAGGAAGACGGCAGCGCGGCGCGGATCGACAAGGCGTTCACCTGGGAAAACCCGATGTCGGCCCACGGGTTGATGCACATGGTGATCTCCAACGCGCATGCAGGCGACCCGTACAAGATCGACACGCTGTTCATGTATATGGCCAATATGTCGTGGAACTCCTCCATGAACACCAAGGGTGTGATGGAGATGCTGACCGACAAGGATGAGAACGGCGACTACAAGATCCCGCATATCATCTACTCGGACGCCTATAGTTCCGAAATGGTGGCCTTTGCCGACCTGATCCTGCCGGACACCACCTATCTGGAGCGCCACGACTGCATCTCGCTTCTGGACCGCCCGATCTGCGAGGCGGACGCGGCCGCCGATGCGATCCGCTGGCCAGTAATCGAGCCGGACCGCGACGTGCGCGGCTTCCAAACCGTGCTGATCCAGTTGGCCAACCGGATGAAGCTGCCAGGCTTCACTAATGAGGACCGCACGGCCAAATGGAAGGATTACGCCGATTACATCGTCAACCACGAGCGCAAGCCGGGAATCGGCCCCCTGTCCGGTTTCCGCGGCGAAGACGGCAGCAAAACCGGCCGCGGCGAAGTGAACCCCGAGCAGCTGAACCAATACATCGAAAACGGCGGCTTCCATGTGGCCCACATCCCGGAAGGCGCGGATTACTACAAACCCTGGAACGCGGCCTATCAGGACTGGGCAGTCGGCATGGGCATCTATGACAGCCCGCAGCCGTATCTGTTCCAGCTGTATGTCGAGCCGATGCGCAAGTTCCAGCTGGCCGCCGAAGGCCACGGCGAACGGCAGCCGCCGGAGCATCTGCGCCAGCGGGTGAAGGACGTGATGGACCCGCTGCCGATCTGGTACGAGACCGACCAGCAGGGCAACGAGGGCTTCACCGTCAACGCGCTGACCCAGCGCCCGATGGCGATGTACCACTCCTGGGGAACCCAGAACGCCTGGCTGCGCCAGCTGCACGGCCGCAACCCGCTGTATGTCCCGACCAAGCTGATGCGCGAGCATGGCCTGGAGGACGGCGACTGGGCCAAGGTTTCCTCTCCGCATGGGGAGATCACGGTGCCGGTGATGGAGATGGCGGCGCTGAACGACAACACTGTCTGGACCTGGAATGCCATCGGCAAGCGCAAGGGCGCCTGGGCGCTGGAACAAGACGCGCCGGAAGCCACCAAGGGTTTCCTGCTCAACCACCTGATCCACGAGCTGCTCCCGCCCAAGGGCGACGGCATGCGGTGGGCCAACTCGGACCCGATCACCGGCCAGGCGGCGTGGTTCGACCTCAAAGTCAAAATTGAAAAGGCCGCCGCGCCGGAAGACCTGCAGGAAAGCCAGCCGGCCTTCCCAGCCCAGGAATCCCCGGTCGGCACCGGCCCGAAGGAACTGAAGTGGAAAGTAGGTAAATGACCGAGCTCCCCAACTCCACAGAGCGCAAGATGGGCCTGGTCATCGACCTGGACACCTGCGTCGGCTGCCATGCCTGCGTGATCTCCTGCAAAGGCTGGAACACGGAAAACTACGGCGCGCCGCTGTCGGATCAAAACCCCTATGGCGGTGATCCCTCGGGCACCTTCCTGAACCGGGTGCACTCTTACGAGGTGCAGCCGGAACAGGGCCACGCCCAGCTGATCCACTTCCCCAAGTCCTGCCTGCACTGCGAGGACGCGCCTTGCGTTACCGTCTGCCCCACAGGCGCCAGCTACAAGCGCGTTGAAGACGGCATCGTGCTGGTGAACGAGGACCATTGCATCGGCTGCGGCCTGTGCGCCTGGTCCTGCCCCTACGGCGCGCGGGAACTGGATCTGGCTGAAGGCGTGATGAAGAAATGCACGCTTTGCGTTGACCGGATCTATAACGAGAACCTGCCGGAGGTGGACCGCATCCCCTCCTGCGTGCGGACCTGCCCGGCAGGCGCACGCCACTTCGGCGATCTGGGCGACCCGGACAGCGATGTCTCCAAACTGGTGGCAGAGCGCGGAGGTATGGACCTGATGCCGGAAATGGGCACCAAACCTGTGAACAAATACCTGCCGCCCCGTCCCAAGGACACAATCGAAGAGGAAATTGACATCCTCGCGCCGCTGCTGGCGCCGGTTGCCGAAGAGCCGCAGGGCTTCATGGGCTGGCTGGACAAGGCCCTCGACAAACTTCCGGGAGGAGCGAACTGATGCATCCCGCACCCTCAGTCATCATCTTCACCACCCTGTCGGGTCTGGGCTTTGGCCTCTTGTTCTTCCTCGGACTGGGTCAGCCGGCTGTGACCGGCACTGTGGCCTTTGTGTTCTATGCCATCGCCTTTGGCCTGGCCTGCGGCGGCCTTCTCGCCTCCACTTTCCACCTGGGCCACCCTGAGCGCGCCTGGCGCGCCCTGACCCAGTGGAAAACCAGCTGGCTTTCCCGTGAAGGCGTCTGCGCCGTTGGTGCGCTGATCGTCATGGGCCTCTATGCGCTTGGCGCGGTGTTCCTGGACAGCCACTGGACCCTGCTGGGCTGGATCGGCGCGGCGCTCAGCCTCGCCACAGTCTTTACCACCTCGATGATCTACACCCAGCTGAAGACCATCCCGCGCTGGAACATGGAGCTGACGCCGGCGGTGTTCCTCTCCTTCAGCCTGGCAGGCGGCGCGCTGCTGGCCGGTGCCGAGGCTGTGGCGCCCTGGCTGCTGGCCATCGCCGGTGCCGCTCAGCTGGCCTATTGGACCAAGGGCGACAAAGCGCTGGAAAACTCCGGCACCAACTTGGGCACCGCCACCGGTCTGGGCGAACGCGGTGCAGTGCGGGCGTTTGAACCGCCGCACACCGGCTCCAACTACCTGCTGCGCGAATTCGTGCATGTGGTGGGCCGCAAGCACGCGCAGAAGCTGCGGATGATCGCCTTTGCCCTAGGCTTTGCCCTGCCGCTCTTGTTGATCCTGACCCCGGTTCAGGGCCTGGTGATCAAACATGTGTTTGCCGCCCTTGCGGTGCTCTCGCACCTGGCAGGTGTTGCCACCTCACGCTGGCTGTTCTTTGCCCAGGCCGAACATGTGGTCGGCCTCTATTACGGCAAACGCTGACCTTTCCCGGGGCGCCCAGTTCGGCGCCCCGAACTTTTTTCGGATATTTCTTCCGGCCCTGTCACAAACCGCCCGGCTGCCTCGTCCTGTTCCTGAAGCCATCAGAAAGGAACAGATTGATGACCCCGCGCCTCGATTACTTCACCATCGCTTCCGACCTGTTTCAGCCGATGCTGGAGCAGGAGAAGATGTTCAAGGAAAGCACGCTGGAACACAGCCTGGTAGAGCTGGTGAAACTGCGGGCCTCGCAGATCAACGGCTGCGCCTACTGCATCCACATGCACAGCCACGATCTGCGCGCCCATGGCGAAAGCGAAGACCGGATGCATCTGCTGAACGCCTGGCGCGAGTCGCCGCTGTATTCGGACCGGGAACGCGCCGCGCTGGCCTGGTGCGAGGCGCTGACCCGGATCGAAACCACCGCAGCGCCGGATGCAGATTATGCCGCGGTTCAGCGGCATTTCGAACCGCGCGAGCAGGTTGCGCTGACACTTTTGATCTCGGCGATCAATGCCTGGAACAGGATTGCAATCGGCTTCCGCACCCCGCATCCTGCCGCAGGGGAGGCAAGTGCCGCATGAAGGCTCAGCAGCAAACAAAGGGAACCGATGCGTTTCTGACAGCCCGGCCGCGATTGTTCGCGGCCGCCTACCGGATGCTGGGCACGGTGAGCGATGCAGAGGACATCCTGCAGGACGCTTTCCTGCGCTGGCAGGCGGCGCCGCAGGCGCAGGTCCAGGATCCGACCGGCTATCTGGTGCGGATCACCACAAGGCTGTGCCTGGACCAGTTGAAATCCGCCCGTGCGCGGCGCGAGACCTACCCCGGCGAATGGCTGCCCGAACCGGTTCTGACCGAAGATGCCACCGAACTGCTGGACCACGACGTCACGGTGGCGCTGCTGCTGGCACTGGAACGGCTGTCGCCGCTGGAGCGGGCAGCCTTCCTGCTGCATGACATTTTTGACGGCGCCTATGAGGATATCGCAGCCGCACTCGAACGCTCGCCCGAGGCCTGCCGCCAATTGGCTGCCCGCGCCCGGCGCAAGGTGCAGCAGCTGCCGCCCAAAGAGCTGGAAAGCCCGGCACAGGGCCTGGAACTGGCCGAGGCCTTCTTTCATGCCTCCCGCACCGGCGACATGGCGTCTTTGACACGGATGCTGACGCAGGATGTGCAGCTGATCTCGGACGGCGGCGGCAAGGCGATGGCGGCGCTGAACCCGATCTACGGTCGCGACAAGGTGCTGCGCCTGATCGAAGGCATTGCGCGCAAATATGGTCAAGGCGACCCGGACCGCTGGCGGACCTGCCGTCTGAACGGCCTGCCGGCCATCCTGCATTGGGCCGAGGACGGTATCCTGCAGGCAACGTCGCTGGAAATCCGGGACGGGCGGGTGTCCCGCATTTATGTGACCCGCAATCCGGACAAGACGGCGCATTTGGCCGAGGCGCTGGAGTAGCCAAGACTTGAGGGGCCGGCCCCTCTTGCCCCTTCCGGGGCAATTCACCCCGGGGTATTTCGGACCAGACAGAAGCAAAAGGGCGGCGCTCCAGTGGAGGCCGCCCTTGCTGTTTCAATGCTGTTGTGCTGCTTACAGCAGGCCAGCGTGCACCATAGCAGCGTCGATCGCAGCCTTGGTGCTGTCCTCCAGCGTGGTCAGCGGCGAGCGGACTTCTTCGCTGCACATGCCGAGCTTCGACAGGCCGTATTTCGCACCCGCAAGACCCGGCTCGATAAAGATCGCCTCGTGCAGCGGCATCAGCTTGTCCTGATACGCCAGCGCCTTTGCGTAGTCGCCTGCCAGGGTCGCAGCCTGGAATTCAGCGCAAAGCTTGGGCGCCACATTGGCGGTGACCGAGATGCAGCCGGTGCCGCCATGGGCATTGAAGCCCAGTGCGGTAGCGTCTTCGCCGGAGAGCTGGATGAAGTCGGCACCGCAAGCAGCGCGCTGCTGGCTGACGCGGGCGATGTCGCCGGTTGCGTCCTTCACACCCACGATGCGCGGCAGCTTGGCCAGCTCACCCATGGTGGCCGGTGTCATGTCGACAATCGAGCGGCCCGGGATGTTGTAGATGATGATCGGGATATCGGCGCAATCATGGGCTGCGGTAAAGTGCTGCAGCATGCCGCGCTGGGTCGGCTTGTTGTAATAGGGGGTCACAACAAGCGCCCCGTCGGCACCTACCTTCTTGGCAAACTCGACGAAACGAATCATCTCGACGGTGTTGTTGGAGCCCGCTCCGGCAATCACCGGCACCCGGCCGGCCGCCGCCTTGACGGTTTCCGCGATGACCAGCTCGTGCTCTTCGTGGGTCAGGGTCGGGCTTTCGCCGGTGGTGCCGACCGGCACCAGTCCGGTGGAGCCTTCGGCAATTTGCCATTCCACCAAGCGTTTGAGCGCATCCAGATCCAGCTCGCCGTTCGAAAACGGGGTGACGAGTGCTGGCATAGAGCCTTTGAACATGGGCACGCTCCCTTCGTTAGTGGTGCAAGCGGCAATCCGCCGCCGTCAAGATACGGAATGCCGGGGATTTGAGTTGATACCGGCACGCCAATGAGTAACGTTCAAGCCTCTATCCCCGGTCCGCTGGAAAATGCAAGAGATGACACGCATTCTGGTCTTTATTCTGCTGTTCTCGGCAGCCCTGCAGGGGGCTCCGTCCGGGGCGCGCGACCTTGGGGGCGCATTGGAACTGATGCGGGCGGAGAAATGGAAGGAAGCCGCGCGCGAAGCCGGGCGGCGCCGAAGCGTGTCCCGCGACATCATCGAGTGGCACTGGCTGCGCGAAGGTCTGGGCTCGGCCAGTGATGTAACGGCGTTTCTGGAGCGGCGGCCGGACTGGCCCGGGCTTGCCTATCTGCGGCGCCAGAACGAGGATGCGGTTGCCGGGGCGGGCCGGGAGACGGTTCTGGCCTTCTATGCCAAGGAGCGCCCGCAGACCGCCGAGGGCGCACTGAGCCTGGGCAAGGCGCTGATCGCCGCCGGGCGGCGCGGCGACGGCGAGGCGGAAATTGTGCTGGCCTGGCGCACCAAGGCGATGGGCAGCGCCATTCAAAAGGCCTACATGCGGGACTTTGCCAAGCTCCTGAAGCCCCATCACACCGCACGTCTGGACCGCTTGCTTTGGGAGGGTCATCTGGTCAGCACCAAACGCATGCTGCCTCTGGTGCCCGAGGGCGAGCGCAAGCTGGCAGAGGCGCGTATTGCCCTGCAAGAGCGTGCCCCGGGTGTGGACGGCAAGATTGCGGCCGTGCCTGACCGGCTGAAAGGATCGGCGGGACTGGCCTATGACCGGTTTGCCTGGCGTGACCGCAAGCGGCTTCAGGACAGTGCCATCGCTATGATGATGGAGCGCAGCACCAGCGCCGAAAAGCTGGGGGAGCCTGCAAAATGGCTGCGACGCCGCCGCGACCTGGCCCGGCAGCTGATGCGCGACAAGGACTATGAGCGCGCTTATCAGCTGGCGGCCTATCACTTCTCCGCGCCCGAAGATGGCTATGGCTATTCCGACTGCGAATGGCTGGCCGGCTATATCGCCCTGCGCAAGCTGCGCGATCCGGAACTGGCCGCGATGCATTTCCAGCGCTTCCTGGCATCCGTAGAAACCCCGATCTCAATCGGCCGCGGCGGCTATTGGCTGGGCCGCGCCTATGCGGCGATGGGCCAGGCCGACAAGGCGCATGAGGCCTATGCCCAGGCCGCTGAATACCAGACCGCCTTCTATGGGCTTCTGGCAGCGGAGCAACTGGGGCGCCCCTTTGATCCGGCGCTGACCAAACCCGTGGAACTGCCAGACTGGAGTAAAGCTGAGTTCGCGAAGTCTTCGGTTGCCCTGGCGGGTCTCGAGCTTCTGAAAGCCGGTGAGCTGGCGCTGGCCGAACGCTTTTTCACCCATCTAGTCGAGACCCTGCCGCCGGTGCAGGCCCGCCAGCTAGGGCAAATGGCGGTGGAACTGAACCAGCCGCATTTGGCCGTGATGATCTCGAAACGCGCGGCCCGGCGCGGGCTGGAACTGGAGGGCGCCTATTACCCGCTGCACCCGGTTGCCAAGCGGCAGCTGCCGATGGCCGAGGAGATGACACTGGCCATTGCCCGGCGCGAAAGCGAGTTTGATCCGCAGGTGGTAAGCCACGCGGGCGCCCGAGGGCTGATGCAGGTGATGCCAGCCACGGCCAAGCTGGTGGCGACCGAGCTGGGCATATTGGCCAATCACAAGACCTCCCGCCTGACGGCCGAGTGGGACTATAACGCCAAACTGGGCGCCAACTACCTGGCCGGGCTGGCCGGCGAATTCACAGGCAACGTGGTGATGATGGCAGCGGGCTATAACGCCGGCCCCCACCGCCCCAAGGCCTGGATGGAGCGGTATGGCGATCCGCGCGATGGCAGTCCGGATATCGTGGACTGGATTGAGCACATCCCCTTCAACGAGACCCGCAACTACGTGATGCGGGTCACCGAAAGCCTGCCGGTTTACCGGGCCCGGCTGGGCAAGACACCCTTGCCGGTGCCGTTTTCACAGGAACTGAAAGGATCAACGCTTCACGCGTTCGCGCCATAGGGTGAACAGGCCGGCCGCCAGGATGATCCCGGCACCGATGGCCACATTGGAGCGGATCACCTCGCCAAAGACCGCGACCCCCAGCGCCGACGCCCAGATCAGGTGGAAATAGGCAAAGGGCTGCACAGCGCCTGCCTCGGCCACCTCGTAGCACTTGATCAGCAGCCAGTGCCCGGTCACCCCGGTCACGCACAAAAGCGCCATCCACAGCCAGTCGCCCTGGCTCATCGGCTCCCAGTACCACATGCCTACCGCAGTCATGAAAACCATGCCGGCAATACCGGTCCAGAAGAAACTGGTTGCAGTACTGTCCTTGCGCGCGGCAAAGCGGGTCACCAAGCCATATACCGCAAACATCAGGGCGGAGATGAAAGGGATTATAGCCGCCGGATCAAACACACCTGCCCCCGGCTGCAGAATGATCAGCACGCCGATCAGCCCCACACCGATTGCCGCCCAGCGCCGCCAGCCGACGCTTTCGCCCAGCACAGGTCCGCTGAGTGCGGCCACCAAGAGCGGATAGCAGATGAACACCGCCTGGCTTTCAACCAGCCCGAGCAGGGTAAAGCCATAGACCGCCACGCAGATTTCCCCGGCCAGCAGCACGCCGCGGAAGATCTGCAGCCACAGCTGATCGGTCTGCGCCGTGGCCCGTATGCCGCCCGGCGCGCGCGCCGCCAAAAGCACCACAAAACCCGCAAAGAACCAGTAGCGGATCATCACCACCATATAGGTGTTGTAGGTGCCCGCCAGATGCCGCGAGATACCGTCCTGCAAGGCAAAGACGATGGTCGCCCCGACCATCAGCAGGATTCCCAGCGGCACATTGCTGGTCTGCGCCTGGCCGGTCCGGGTCTGTGCAGGGGCTGTCTGGGTCATGCCTTTGTTGCCTTCGTCATATGCCGCTTGCGCCCGTAGCCGGGGATGCGGGTCACCTCAAATCCTGCTGCCTCCAGACCGCGGCGCACAAAACCCGCAGCGGTATAGGTAGCCGCTGAGCCGCCCGGCACAGTATGTGCCGCCACTTGTGCCATCAGCGCCTCTTCCCACAATTCGGGATTCTTGGCCGGCGAGAACCCGTCCAAAAACCAGGCATCCGCCTGCCCTGTCCACTCCGGCAGCGACATACGGGCGTCGCCCTGGATCACCTCCAATTGCAGGGTTCCCAGATCGCAAGCCCCCGTGCCCTGCCAATTCGCCAGGAACCGCTCCGCCCAAGGGGCCACCGCCGGGAAGGCCTCCAGCGCCTTGCCCATATCCGCGGGCGCCATCGGGAAGGCCTCGAAACTGGTGAAGCGCAAAGGGCCCTCTTGCCCTGCCTCTTCCCAGGCACGCCAGGCCGCCAGCATATTCAGGCCGGTGCCAAAGCCCAGCTCGGCAATATGAAGCCCCGGCGTAAACCGCGCGGGCAAATCGTTTCCAGCCAGAAACACATGCTCTGTTTCCGCCAGCCCGTCGTGGATCGAGAAATAGGGGTCATCGAACTGATCCGACACCGGCACGGTGCCATCGCGCCAGCTGAGGCGGGCCTGCTGGTCTGCCATGCTATAATCCCCTAAGTGGTTGTCCGGAACGGCGCGACACTGGCGAAAGGATCAGGAAATGGCAATGGCAGATGTAACAGTGCGCGGAGCAGGCGTTTTCGGCCTGTCAATCGCCTGGGTCTGCGCCCGGCGCGGCGCATCTGT